>JBEKDP010000029.1:0-11822 GCA_050014295.1 Dehalococcoidia bacterium
CGGGCGGGTAATAGGAGTAGCCGATGGCAACCGAAAACGATAGCGACCTCTACACCCGGATGGCGATAGCGAGCTCGGTCTTCACGCCGGCCGCGCCTATCAACAAACTAGGCCTGTTCAGGGGCCGCAAAGAGCAGATATCAAAGGTATTTGAAGCAATTAACCAGGTCGGAGAGCATGTCGTCATCTATGGGGAGCGGGGTGTTGGCAAGACATCTCTAGCGAGCGTAATAGGAGAGATACTTGACGATGCCCGCATGGTGAATGTCAAACTCTCCCAGATCAATTGCGATATAGGGGACACCTTCGGGTCGCTCTGGCGCAAGGTCTTCGGCAACCTATATGTCCCCAACGGCGAAGTACGAGATGATAGCGCGCCGGAACGTTCGCTGGAACTGCCCAATAGTCTAGCCGAATGGCTGGGTGATAACCCCACGCCAGAAGATGTTCGGAAGGTGGCTCAGTTGGCACAGGGCCACCTAATCGCAATCATAGATGAGTACGACCAACTCAAAGGGAGAGCCGAAATCGCGAGTCTGATGGCCAACACGATGAAGAACCTCTCTGATCATCGAGCCGGAGTCACGCTTATTCTGGTCGGTGTTGCCGACTCGATTGATGATCTCGTCACCGGCCATCTTTCTGCCGAAAGAGGTCTCAGACAAGTGCAACTCCCGCGCATGTCCGGGGATGAAATTGGACAAATCATCCGAGGGGGCTTGGCGGAACTGTCCATGACAATTGACGATGACGCCCTGGCCTATACTCAGGCACTCGTGCAGGGCCTGCCTTCCCCAGCGCATCGCATTGGCTTACGGTGTGCCTATACCCTGATCAATGAGGACCGCTCCATGTGCACGAAGACCGACATCCATGATGGTCTCGGCGGAGTACTCGAATCACTTCCAGAATCTATGCAGTTAGCTTGGGACGCGGCGACTCGTAGTCCACGACCAGAGGCTCTTTTCAACCAAGTATTGGTAGCATGTGCGCTTACGCCGCGCGATGATCTGGGCTGGTTCTTCCCTAGTAATGTGCGAGAGGCTTTCCGAGCGGTGACTAGGAGAGAAGACTACGATATTGGGGGATATTCACAGCACTTGCATCTGTTAGCGACCGGGCGCGGCAACGTATTGGAGCGAACAGGGAATCCTAGAAAGTACCGCTTCCGATTCACCAATCCGCTTTTTCAAGCGTATGTTGTGATGCGAGCATTGAATGAGGGCCTACTTACTAAGGAAACGTTGGATAGATTCCGCAAGAACTTGCCTGGCTAGCGAGACGGGGAGCGATGCCACCGCGCAGCGGCCGCCTTACGCGCAATTTCCCGCCGCTGTTCCACGGTCAGTTTCTCAGCGCGAGCCTTCCCTCCTTTCTTGCCGCCAAGCCGTCCGAGGGCAACAGCATTGGGGTTCTTCTCGCTCGGCGGCTCTTCCGGCGCTTCACCGGTCGCTTCTGCCGCTATCGCAGCAGCCAGCTTGTTGAGGTAGCGAGGCTTGCTTGACCGTCTAGGCATGGACTGAGGGAAACGTAGCGAGGGGATCGCGTCAAGAGAGTGCGGCACAAAAACCGAACAGGAGCCGCAGCTTGCGCCGAAGGCTCCTGTCACTCACCGTTGCTGTTACACAACAGTGAGGCGGTATCACCTATAATATCGACTGATCGGCGTCTTGTCAAGACCCCGGCGACCGAGTTTGGAGAATAGCATGGCCGACCGCATTGTCGTCTTCATTGATGGCCGCAATGTGCACTATCGCCTCGTAGAACTCGGCTGGCCGACGGAATACGACGTGGAGGCATTTGCTCGCGCCATAACTCAACACTTAACGCTTACGGCTGTGTACTATTACAACGCAACACCGCTGCAAAAGTACACAAAGGAACCCGAATACGGTCGCCAACTTCGGTACTATGCCCATATCGAGAGTCAGGCGATGGTTACGTTCCGCAAGGGGTACCTGTCGGATGCGGGCGGAAGACTCGTCGAGAAACAAGTTGACGTGATGCTTACCGCTGACATGCTACGAGATGCTCTGAAGGACAAGTACGACATAGCTGCGCTCGTGTCAGCTGACGGCGACTTTGGCCCTGTCGTAGAAGACATTAGGCGCGAGGGCAAGCGGGTCGTCAACTTCGTCTTCAGAAAGAAACGCTCGTTCAGCCTAGCTACAGTGTGCAATGAAGTTCGTTTTCTCAAGCAGAAGCACTTCGCTGCGGTGGACTGCTCGTTGCCCTCATCGGATTCAAACTGACCCACTACCAACTCGTCCAGGCAGTCTGGCCGGGTGCCGCAAGTCCCTTACATTCCCATCCCTTCCTGCTATTCTAGTCTGGCCCTTTCGACACCCATCACAGGAGCCGGCCCTTTGTTCTCTCTAATCGCCTCGCCTTGCCCGTCGTCCGTGGGCCGCCATTTTCGACGCATTGTTGCGCCGTCTACCAGATTCACTTCTCTTCCGGCCAGACTCAAAGACGTGACGAAAAAAACAATTGATATCAACTGGTCAATCAAACGCACCGGCGCCCGCCGGCCTCCAGGCGCCTGTCCTCTTCTTGCCCTCGCATCACGATTCGTTTAACATACTCCTGCATCCTGCCAGATACGGGAGTTCTCCCCCATGAATGACTACAAGACGGAAGACATCCGTAACATCGTGCTCCTGGGCCACGGCGGCACCGGCAAGACCACCCTGGCCGAGGCCATGCTCTTCGCCAGCGGCGCCATCAACCGGCTCGGCCGCGTGGAAGACGGCACCACTACCTCGGACTACGACCCCGACGAGATCAAGCGCACGATAAGCATCAATCTCTCCCTCCTGCCCTGCGAGTGGAAGGGCAAGAAGATAAACGTCATCGACGTGCCCGGGTACGCCGACTTCACCGGCGAGGTGAAGGCCGGCGTCCGCGCCGCCGACGCTGCGGTCGTCGTCGTTTGCGCCTCCTCCGGCGTTGAAGTCGGCACCGAGCGCTCGTGGGCCTACGCCGACGAGGCGAGCCTGCCGCGAGCCGTCCTCATCGACCGCATGGACCGTGAGAACGCCGATTTCTTCCAGTCTCTCACGCAGCTCCAGTCGCAGTTCGGCAAGAAGTGTGTCGCCCTCCACTTGCCTATCGGCGCGCAGAGCTCGTTCAGCGGCGTCGTCGACATCCTCACCATGAAGGGTTATTCCGGCGAGAAGGGCACGGAGGGCGCCGTGCCTGACTCGCTGTCCGACCAGGTCGCTCGTCATCGCGAGCAACTGGTAGAGGCGGTCGCGGAAACGGACGACGACCTGCTGACGAAGTACCTGGAAGGCGAGGAGCTTAGCCAGGAGGAGCTGACCCGCGGCCTCCGAAAGGGGATCGCGTCCGGCGCCGTCGTCCCCGTGCTCACGGGCGCCGCCGGCAGGAACCTGGGGACTCCGCTTCTCCTCGATGTCATCGCCCAGTACTTCCCGTCGCCGAAAGAGGCGGCCCCAATCACCGCCAAGAACGCGAACACCGGCCAGGACGAGGAGCTGAAGGCCGACACCGCCGGCCCGCTGGCGGCGCTCGTCTTCAAGACCACTGCCGACCCCTACGTCGGCAAGCTCACCTACCTTCGCGTCTACTCCGGCGTCCTCAAGGGCGACTCGCAGGCCTGGAACTCGAACAAGGCCGCCGCCGAGCGCATTGGCCAGCTCTTCGTCGTGCGCGGCAAGGCCCAGGAGCCGATCGCGCAGTTCGTCGCCGGCGACATCGGCGCCCTGGCGAAGCTCGCCGAGACCTCCACCGGCGACACGCTGGCATCGAAGGAGCGGCCCCTGATTCTCCCGCCGGCGGCGTTTCCAGCGCCTGCCTTCAGCGCCGCCGTCCACCCGAAGACGAAGGCCGACCTCGACAAGATGGGCAGCGCCCTCAGTCGCCTCTTGGAGGAGGACCATACTCTGCGCGTGCACCGCGACACCGATACGAACGAGACGATCCTCTCCGGGCTCGGCGAGCCGCATCTCGAGGTCGCGGTCGAAAAGATACAGCGCAAGTTCGGCGTTGGCCTCGAGCTGACGACGCCCAAGGTGCCCTACAAGGAGACGATAACCACTCCCGCTGCTGCCGAGTACACACACAAGAAGCAGACGGGCGGTCACGGCCAGTATGCGCGCGTGGCGATCAAGCTGGAGCCTCTCGCGCGCGGCAGCGGTTTCCAGTTCGAGGACAAGGTCGTCGGCGGCAACGTTCCCAAGACATACATCCCGGCGGTAGAGAAGGGAGTCATGGAGGCGATGCGCGAGGGCGTTATCGCCCGCTACCCCCTGGTCGACGTGAAGGTCATCCTCTACGACGGCAAGGAGCACCCGGTCGACTCGTCAGAGATGGCGTTCAAGCTAGCGGGCGCCGCCGCGTTGCGACAGGGCGTCACGCAGGGCAAGCCGATCCTCGTCGAGCCGATCATGATCCTGCGCGTTACGGTGCCGGAGTCGAACACCGGCGACGCCATGGGCGACCTGAACAGCAAGCGGGCGAAGGTGCTGGGAATATCGCCTCAGGGCGGCTACAGCGTCATCGAGGCGCAGGTGCCGCTGGCCGAGATGCAGCGGTACGCCACCGACCTGCGTTCCATCACGCAGGGCCGCGGCCACTACACACTGGAGTTCAGCCACTACGAGGAGGTGCCCGCTCACCTGGCGCAGAAGATAGTCGACAAAGCGAAGGAGGAGCCTAAGTCCTCCTGACGCGCCGGCTCACCTATCACAACGTAGCCGAGGCTTTCCAGCCTCGGCTATTCCATCGCCCGCTGCGGAGGCTGGAATCTCCGCCACCTGGCATCGAAGAGTTCAGCCTAAGCCTCGTCCTCGCCTATCTCCTCGTCCGGCCCCTTCCATCCGCCGGGCACGCTCTCCCATAGCGACTTGTAGTTCTCGCCAGCCAGAGCGCGGCGCATCTCCTCTTTCTCCAGCGCAACTAGCTCCTCGTAGCAAGCCTCGCACTCCTTCACCGTCTCCGGGAAGCCGAGGTTGATGAAGCGCTCGACGATGCGCTCCCAGATCTTCAGGCGGACAAGGCTCCCCACGTACTTCGGCCAGGGGATCAGCACGAGGCTCTCCGGCCGTGGGAAGCGGGGCCTGAGCTGGCGGACGCTCTGGAAGCGCTCCTCCGGTGTCGCGACCATGTCCACGACCTTCGCCATCGGCGGGTCGACGGCGCTGTGGCGGGCATCGATGAGCAGCGTCTTCCGCAGGAACGGGAAGTAGATCGCCACTACCTCCGACCCTTCGATGGAGCGCGTCACCTCCGCGAGGTCGAGCTGAAAATCGAAGTCCATTCTAGCCGCCCTTATCGGCGTCAACGATGCGCAGGAACCGGTACCCGACGCGGATGACAGACCCCTCCCTTATCTCGACCACCAAGTCCGTGCACCGTTCGCCGTCTATCTTGACTGCGCCAGCCTCGATCAAGCGGCGCGCCCTACCCCTGCTTTCCGCAAGCCCGACCTTCACCAGGAGAAGAGGAAGAGACACGGTATGCGTCACCCTCGCCAACTCCTCGGTCGATCCGCTACTGATCGGGCCAAGCTCGTAACGTTCTTCCGCGGATCCAGCCATCCGCTCCTTCAGCTTCCCGCTCCAGACCGACTCGCGTTGCGAATCAAGTGCGTGCTTTTTCACCTCCAGCCAGTCGTCGTGGCGGAAGACCACTTCCCTGACCTCCTCCGGAAGTTCGCCTCTTTGGATGATGCTGGCGAAAGACTCCTCGGCCTCCCGGGCGGCTTCTGCGCCATGCAACTCGCCGACGATCCGCCGCGCCAGCCGCTTTTTCACGTTCATCGCTCCCACCCCGCCTGCCGCGACTTGCCGCCGCATCTCCTCGATCTCCGCACTCGGAACATCGGTGACCAGGATGAAGTAGTCGATTGCTAAGTCGTCTCTTGGCAGCGACATCACCTTGCCGTACATCTCCGCTGGCGGGTCGTTGAGGGCGATGTGGTTCCCCTGCGTCTTCGACATCCGCAGATGGCCGTCGGTGCCGACAAGGATCGGCATGCAGATGGCGATCTGCGGTCGCTGCTCGTAGGCACGCTGGAGAGTGCGACCGGCCATCAGGTTGAAGAGCTGCTCCGTCGCGCCGATCTGGACGTCGGTCTCCAGCGCGACGGCGTCATATGCCTGCATGAAAGCGTAGAAGAACTCGTGGACATAGATGGGGTCGCCGCGCTCCCGCCTCTTCGCAAAGTTGTCCCGCTGCAGGAATTGGCCCACGGTGAAGTGCGACGCGATCTTGATGAGGTCCTGGAAGCTAAGCTTGCTCAGCCACTCGGCGTTGTTGCGGATGATCGTGCGCTCGCGGTCGAGCACCTTGAACGCTTGCTCGGCGTAAGTCCGCCCGTTCGTCTCGATCTCCTCCAGCGTGAGCATCGGGCGGGTGCTCTCCTTGTCGCTGGGGTCGCCGACCAGCGCCGTGTAGCCGCCGATCAGCAGAACCGCCTCGTGGCCCAGCTCCTGGAACTGCCGCAGCTTGCGCATCGGGACGGTGTGGCCGAGCGTCAGGTCGGGCGCCGTCGGATCAATGCCGAGGTAGACGCGCAGCGGCCGGCCTTCGGCCAGGCGCTCCCGCAGCTCGCCCTCCATCGCGCGCGCAACGCCCTCGTCGCCGTAGACGACGCCGCGCATCAGGAGTTGTATCTGCTCTTCTACCGGTCGCATTTCGCCCTCAGAGGGTGTCCTCGCCGCTTGCCGGCGGCTCAGGACGGGCCGCCGTGCGCCTCCAGGTACGCCTCGGCGGCGAGAAGGTCCTTCCCTATCTGCTCGGCGAGCGCCTGCGGGTCGGAGAAGCGCTCCTCACCGCGCAGGCGGGCGAGCACGTCGATGCGGATCTCCTTACCATAAACGTCGCCGTCGAAGCCCATTATATGCACTTCCACCGTGCGCTCACCATCGTCGAAAGTGGGTCGGCGGCCGATGTTCGTCACCGACCGGTGGGCGCCGCCGTCAATTAACGCGCGTGTCACATAGACGCCGAAGGGAGGCAGCGCCATCCCCGGCCCGACGGCGATGTTGGCGGTCGGGAAGCCGAGCACTTTGCCCCTCTCAACGCCGTGGACGACCGGCCCCTGCAGCGAGAACGGCCGGCCCAGCAGCCGGTCCACCGTCTCCAGCTCGCCCGCCGCCAGCGCAGCGCGAACGGCCGACGAGCTGACAACGCGATTGCCCTCCACGAGCGGGCCCAGCGCCTCGACCTCGAACCCAAGCTCGGCGCCCAGCTCCGTCAGCAGCTCCGCGCCGCCCTGGCGTTCGCGGCCCATCGCGAAATCGGGCCCCGCGAGGAGGAAGCGCAGCCGCAGCCGCTCCCGCAGCACGGACACGAAATCGCGCGCGGAGAGTCGCGCCACCTCCGGCGTGAAAGTGACCGGCAGAACAAAATCGACGCCGCTGGCGCGCAGTAGGGCCACCCGGTCCTCCAGGCTGGTCAAATAGGCGATGCCGGCACGTGGGTTCAGCACCAGTGCCGGGTGGGGGTGCAGGGTGATGACGCCGCTCGCCAGACCGCGCGCCGCCGCCCGCTCGTTGAGCGCGGCCAGCAGATACCGATGGCCCCGGTGGACACCATCGAAGACACCCACCGTGACGGCGGTCTCCCGGTCGCGGGCCGGCGCGTCCAGCTCCTCGATCAGCGACGCCGTCTCCATCACGCCTTCCTCGGCCGTCTGAGCCGTCGAACGGGCAGGGCGCCGAAAGCGGCCCTCACGTTCGCCTCCGGCGTGTTTGGCGGGATGGAGCAGCCCGCCGACAGCAGGAACCGGCGCCCTTTCGTCTCGGCCAGCGCCTCCGCGACCTCGGCGGCCACACCCTCCGGCGTCCCATCCGCAGCCGTCTCGACGGCGACGCCGCCCATGACGGCGCGGTCGGTCTTCTTGAGGATGGCGCCGAGCCCGGCGTTGCCCGTGTCGCGGGAAGCCCAGTTGAAAGCATGGACCGGGTAGTCGAGGAGCGCCTCGAGCATGTTGTTCTTGCGACAGACGTGAAGGACGTTGAAGTCGGCGGCCGACGCGGCGGCGAGCACCTGCAGATCGTACGGCCGGCCGAACTCCTGGTACTGCTCGGCGGTGGCGACGTCGTACGTCGCCCAGTCGACGGTGGCGAAGAAGATGCCGGCCGCTCCCGCTTTCAGGCACGCGGTTGTGTAGGCGGCAAGCGTCTTCGCGACAGCGGTGAGCGCCGCATGGAGCGCCTTGTTATCCTCCCGCATGTGCCGGCGCACCGCTGCCAGGTCGCCGTTCGCCAGGCGGCCGATGACGGCTAGAGGCGAAAAGACGGTCTGGAGAAAGGGGACTTCCCCCTCCAGGGCGCCGCCGATCAGTCGTAGCGCCTCGACCTGCTCGCCGAAGGGGCCAGCCTTGACCTTGAGCACCTTCAGACTGGCCAGGTCGGCCGCCGCCTTGAGCACGTAGTCGGCGTTGACCGGGCCGCTGCCCGGGAGACCGGAGGGACGGTACTGGTTGCCCCACGCCTCGGCGTAGTACGTGGCGCGTGGGTTCACCTTGATGAAGTCCCAATCGTACCGGCGGAGGCGTTCCAGCGTCGCATCCGCGAGGTCCTGGGAAGTCCACTCACGCACGTAGTCGTGGCCCCAGAAGGAGGCGGGCGGACGGTCCACCTGCTCCCCCGCGAGGGCTGCCCTCACTCGCTGCCACTTGGTCATCTCGGCCATCGCTCGAACCCGCCCAACGCAGTGTCTTGAACGTCGAAGTAAAAGAAGGAGGGGCTGTTCCCCTCCCTGGCTGGCGGCTCATCCGGAGCGATACTAGCATGGTCGGGAAAGGGGGGTCAAGAATCGAAGGACGGCCACCGACGTTCACGAACCCGCCACCGAATGCCGACCATCATTCATCGACCATGGACCAGCCGCATCCTACAATGGTATCGATGAAGATAAGGCAGATCGCTGTCGCCTGGCTGCCGGCGGTGCTGTGGGCATCGTTCATCTTCTACCTGTCCGCCCAATCGCGGCCTCTGGGGAGAACGGCGCCCGCAGGCCTCTCTTACGTTGCCCACTTCGGTGAGTACGCTGTGCTTGCGTTCTTGCTCTTCTGGGCGCAGCTCTCGCGCGGCAGTTGGAATGGACGCCTCACGCTGAGCTTGGCCATCAGCTTCGTCCTGGCGACCCTCTACGGCGCCTCCGACGAGTTCCACCAGAGCTTCGTGCCGTATCGCGACGCCTCGCTGCTGGACTTCGCCACCGACGCCGCAGGCGCAGCGTTCGCGGTCATCATCATTGGGCGTTTGGGGCGGGCGTTTCTATGGCGACAAGTGAGATATCGCCGAACAATTCTTCCTGCTGGCCCCAGACGCGGCCGGCCTTGATCAAGTGCAGCACCGCTAGGAAAGAGATCACGATCTCCAGCCGCGACCGGCAGGCGAGCACCAGCTTGCGGAAACTGACCTGACCCTCGCCGCGTAGCGCCTCCTCTATCTCCTGCGCCTTCTGACGGACAGTCACCCTGTCCCGCTCGATGGTGCTGGCGGGCTCCGCCGGCAAGCGATCGAGAGCATCGCGGAACAGCTTCAGCAGCTTGTCCAGCGTGACCTTGTCCAGTCCCGCTGGCAACGGCACGTCCGGCGGCGGCGCCGTGCGCCGATAGGCGCGCAGCCCCTCGTCCTCGATGGCGCGCAGCGCGAACGCCACGTCCCGGAACTTCTTGTACTCCTGGAGCATCTCCGCCAGCTCGCGGCCCACCTCCTCCTCTTCCAGGTCCGCCGCCTCGGCCGGGGCGCGAGGCAGCAGAGCGCGCGACTTCAGGTAGATGAGCTTCGCCCCGATCGCCACGAAGTCCGCCAGCGCGTCGAGATTCAGGCTCTCCCGCGAGTGGATCTGCGCCAGGTACTGGTCGGTGACCTGAACGAGGGAAACAGCGGTTATGTCCAGTTCCTCCTTCTCGATCAGGTGAAGGAGGAGGTCGAGCGGGCCCTCGAAGATCGGCAGCTTGAGCTCGAACATGGTGGTAAGGGGCCCCGGGCCGGTAACGCAGACCCGAGGCCCTCTGCTCTCCCGGATCGTCCCGCTAGGCGCGGGATAACGGTCGGTTCACGGCCTCGCTCACTGCCTTCACGCGCTCCATCAGACGGCGGAAGTTAGCGAAGTTCAGGCTCTGAGCGCCGTCCGAAAGCGCGCGATCAGGGTTCGGATGGATCTCCACCATGATCCCGTCGGCGCCCGCCGCCACGGCCGCCATCGACATCGGCTGCACCAAATACCAGTGGCCGGTGCCGTGGCTCGGGTCGGCGACGACCGGCAGGTGGCTGAGCCGCTTCGCGAGCGGTATCGCGCCGATATCCAGCGTGAAGCGGGTGCCCGTCTCGAACGTGCGTATTCCCCTCTCACAGAGGATGACCTGCCCGTTCCCGCGGGCCAGAATGTACTCGGCGCAGAGAAGCCATTCCTCCACCGTCGACGCCATGCCCCGCTTCAGCAGCACCGGCTTGCCGCACCTTCCCACCTCATCGAGGAGGAAGTAGTTCTGCGCGTTCCTCGTGCCGATCTGCAGGATATCGGCGTAGCTCGCGACCAGATCGACGTGACCGGGTTCCATCACCTCCGTGACGATTGGAAGGCCCGTCTCCGCCTTGGCCATCGCCAGGATCTTGAGACCGTCCTCGCCCAACCCCCGGAAAGCGTGCGGGCTCGTGCGCGGCTTGAACGCGCCGCCGCGCAGCACGTGGGCGCCGGTCTCCTTGACGAGACGCGCCGTGGCCATCATCTGCTCCTCGTTCTCGACGGAGCACTCGCCGGCCATCACCACGACGGACCCGCCGCCGATAGCCACGTTGCCCACTCTTACGACCGTGTCCTCAGGCTTCAACTCGCGGCTGGCGAGCTTGTAAGGGCTGGTGATGGGGATAGTCTTCTCAACGCCGGGAAAGGCTTCAAGCTCTTCCGCCAGCTCCGGGTAGATACCCCCGAGAACGCCTATGACGGTCCGCTCCTCGCCCCTGCTTACGTGGGCGCCCAAACCTTGTGCCTTCAGGTGGTCGCGGACCTCCTGTAGCTCCTCTTTAGTGTGGTCATTCTTCATTACTACCATCATGTTCAACTGCTCCCGTCTCATGCTTGCGGATCGTATTCTCTGTCAAGTCGGAGGACGCGAGCCCCCTTCAGATAGACGTGGACGATCTCGTCCGACCGTTTCTCTGTGTTGACGAGAAGGAGAATTCGCAAGCAGTTGGCGAGCCCACCCGGCACGGCCATCTCGTGGGCGCAGAGCAGAGCTACATCGTTCCAGCCCAGCTCGCGGGCCGCTCGGGCGGGGAAATCGGCGTCGAGGTCCTTGGTGGTCGTGAAGACGGCTGCTGCGACGTCTCCGGGTTGGACAGCATTGGCGGAGACCATCTCCTCCAGCAGCTTACGGCTGGCCGCCAGAATGTCTTGCCCGGTGTTGCCGTCTACGGTGATAGCGCCTCGAATACCTCTGCAGAGCACGCAGCTACCAGCTCTCAGGCGCTCAGGCCGGCTCTTCCCGTCAAACGGAGGCCCGGCTGTGAAGCGACTCAAACGGGCCGGCCAGGAAGGCATACGGGCAGCCGTGACGGGACTTGCAGCGTTCCGCCACAGCTTTCAACCGTGACCCTCCATTGGCCGGTAAGCACCTCGACATGAGATTCCTGCCCGTTTTCGTCTCTGGCTTAGTATCGGACGGCTCGCTGCGATGCGCAGTGCCGGCGCCATCACCCAAGAGCCGCCCTACGGCAAGGCATCCGACTTCCCGCCGCAGCAGTGCAATACTACCACAAGTGACGCACGACGCATAGGCCGTTGCCCCTCAGCTTGCTAGCCCCGCTATCAACAAGGCAAAGCTGATGAGGTTCCAGGTG
>JBEKDP010000030.1:0-11740 GCA_050014295.1 Dehalococcoidia bacterium
AGAGAAGCTCCGCCAGGGAATTCAGGTCCTGTATGAGGTCGTGCGGCGGATGTGCGCATGACGGGCCCCTAACCTCCGGAAGAGATCCGTAAGCATTGGAGGTCAAGATGAAAGCGGAAGACGTAAGGGCAATCGGCGTGATGGGCGGCGGCGTAATGGGCGGCGGTATCGCGCAGGTGCTGGCCACGGCAGGCTACAAGGTGATGCTGCGCGACGTTAGCCAGGAGCTTCTCGACAGGACCCGCGCGACGATCACGGACGGTCGCTTCGGGCTGCGCGGCGGCGTGGAGCGCGGCAAGATCACGGAGGCGGAGATGAACGAGGCGCTGTCGCGAATCACCTTCACCGTCGATACGGCCGAGCTCCGCGACGTCGACCTCCTGGTCGAGGCGATACCGGAAGACCTGGACCTCAAGCGCAAGGTCTACGCCGAGCTCGATTCGCTGATCAAGCCGGAGGCGATCTTCGCCACCAACACGTCCGGATTTGCTATCGCGGACCTCAACCAGGCGGTCTCCCGGAAGGACCGCTTCATCGGCATGCACTGGTTCAGCCCGGTGGTGGCAATGAAGCTAATCGAGCTGGTGTACTCACCGGAGACAGCGGAGGAGACGATAGCCTGCCTGGAGGCGATCGGCGAGCGCGCGGGCAAGGTCACGATCAGGGTGAAGGACGCGCCGGGCAAATACGGCTTTGTCGCCAACCGCGTCTACTTCGCCGCCGTGGCCGAGGCGCGGAAGGTGCTGGAGGAAGGGGTCGCATCGGCGGACGACATCAACAAGGCGATGCGCTTCGGGTTCAACTGGCCGGCGGGGCCGCTGGAGATGGCGGCCGGAGCGCAAAAGGGCTGGACGTAGGCCCGCTGACCAGCAGCTAAGCGACCGTTTCCTGCGGTTGAGGGAGTCGTATCCGGCGCGCTATCATGGGATGGGGTCGGAGACGGGTCGGGGAGTGAGGATAGCGCCATAGCCGAGGAGCAACCCCTAAGCAAAGTCGTGAACGACGCCGCCCACGTCATCGCCACGTCCAACTACGTCGTGGCGCTGGTGGGGGCCGGCATCTCCGTCGAGAGCGGCATTCCGCCCTACCGCGGGCCGGGCGGCATTTGGACGAATCAGGGCGAGCCGCCAATGGACGGCTATCAGCGGTTCCTGGCCGACCCGGCGACGTGGTGGGCGGAGCGTCTCGCTGACAGCGACAGCCTGTCGAGCCTGATGCAGGCGACGGAAAGCAGGAAGCCAAACCCGGCTCATCACGCTTTGGCGGAGATGGAGAGGACGGGCCTCCTCCAGCACGTCATTACCCAGAACATCGACAATCTGCACCAGGAGGCGGGAAGTCAGGCAGTCACCGAGATACACGGCAACCGCCTCAAGCTACGCTGCATCGCTTGCAACGCCCGCTTCGCCCTCAGGGAGTTCCGCGTCGACGAGGTCCCGCCGCGCTGCCCGCATTGCCAGGGCATCGTGAAGACGGACATCGTCATGTTCGGCGAGCCGATCCCTGACGACGCGCTTCAGTCGTGCGACTACCATACGCGGCTATGCGATTGCATGCTGCTCATCGGGACATCGGCGGTGGTCTACCCGGCGGCGCAGTTCCCGATCCTCGCTCTGCGCCACGGCGCCAGTCTGGTGGAGGTAAACCCGATGGAGACGCCGCTATCGGAACTCTGCCGGGCGACGCTGCGGGCGCCGGCCGGCGAGGTGATGCCGCTGCTGGTGGAGCGGCTGCGAGAGATGCGGGATGGGCAGCAAATGGAACGACGAGGAGCGAGCGATGCCAGACGGTGACGGTCGGACGGTGACCCTGGCGGTGGCGGCGATGAACGCTGTCCACGACATAGAGCGAAATCTCGCGAAGTACGCCGCGTTCGTGCACGAGGCGGCGACGAAGCGCGCCCGGCTCCTCGTGCTCCCAGAGCAGAGCCTGCAGGGATACCTGTTCCACCTCAACCACGAGCTTGCGGCCGACGAGGCGAACTACCTGTATGACACCGCCGAGCCGGTCCCCGGCCCGGCGACGGAGCGGGTGGCGGCGATGGCGCGTGAGTCGGGCATGTATGTCGTCTTCGGCATGACGGAGCGAGTCGCCGTATCGAGCAGCGGCGTCCTCTACAACTCCGCCGTCGTCGTCGGCCCGGACGGTCTCCTGGGCGTGTATCGCAAGGTGCACGCGCCCGGCGACGAGTACCACATCTTCCGCCAGGGCCGGGAGTGGCCGGTGTTCGAGACCGAGATCGGCCGCTTGGGGATACAGATCTGCTACGACCTCCGTTTCCCGGAAGCCTCCCGCGAGCTGGCGCTGCGCGGCGCCGATGCGCTCGTCTTGCCGACGGCGTGGCCGAAGCAAACCGGCTTCATGTACGACATGCTGGACCGGGCCCGCGCGGCGGAGAACGAATGCTGGTTCCTCTCCGCGAACCAGGTCGGGGCCTGCGACCAGGGGCTGCTGACGTTCTACGGTCACAGCCGCATCATCGACCCCTTCGGAAACGTGCTCGCCGACACGGGCGAAGACGAGGGAGTGGCGGTCGCCGAGGTGCCGGTGGCGTCGCTGCGAAGGCGACAATGGGGCTCCATGAACATATTTCGCGACCGCCGACCGGAGACGTATGGCAGCCTGGCGGACGAGGAGATATACTACGCAACCGGCGCAGTTCATCCGGACAAGGCTGCCAGCCGGAAACGGGAACCGAAGAGCACGTCGCGGCGGCGAAACCCACGGACCCGGCAATCCTAGGCTAAGGACAGACAGGGAGAGGCTTATGGAGTGTCATGCCTGATCTGGTGAAGGCGGCGATACTGGGAATCGTCCAGGGGCTCACGGAGTTCTTGCCCATCTCCTCCTCCGGCCATCTCGTCCTCCTGGAAAAGGCGATGAACGTCTCACAGGAGAGGCTGGGACTGGCCTTCGACGCCGCAATCCATCTGGGCACTCTGCTCGCCGTTCTCGCCTACTTCTGGGGGACGGTCGTGCGGCTGGTGGTCGCCGGCTTCACGAGCATCGGCCGGCGGCGTTGGGACTACAGCGACGACTCGCGGCTTGCCTGGCTGATCGTCATCGGCACGATACCGGGGGGCATTGCCGGCTTTTTCTTCGACAACACGGTGGAGGAGAAGATACGCGACCCTGTTTTGGTAGCGACACTGCTGATCGTGTTCAGCGCCGTGCTGGTCGCCGCCGAGGTTTGGGGGATGCGGCCCCCGCGCGTATCACGGTTGGGGCCATTGAGCGCGTTGGCCGTGGGGATAGCGCAAGCGGTCGCCCTCTTTCCCGGCGTGTCGCGCTCCGGCATAACGATGTCGGCGGGCCTGTTCGCTCGGCTGGACCGGCAGCAGGCGGCGGTGTTCGCGTTTCTGCTTTCGGGGCCCATCGTAGCGGGAGCCGGCTTCAAGAAAGTCTACGATGCGCTGAAGGAGGCGCACAAGGGGCTTCTCGGCCGCGACGACCTGATGTTCTTCATCGTCGGCTTCATTTTCGCGGCGATCTTCGGCTATCTGACGATCCGGTTCTTCCTCGCCTACCTAAGAAAGAACAACCTCTACCCGTTCGTCGTCTACCGCGTTGCCCTCGGCGTCATCGTCCTCGCTATCGTCCTGCTGCACTAAGGGCGACGCCTAGTCCTTGATGCCGGCGAGGTACTTGACGAGCTTCTTCTTCGCCTCGATGTCGTAGCCGCCGAGAATGGCAATCTCCTCCATCATCGGCGAGCCGCCGCCGTGCAGGCCGGCGATCTGCTGGACGCCGCCAAAACCGGAGCAAACGACGTCGCCGAGCATGCGGAAGAGGCGGTGCTGGTTCTCTGCCGAGACGTTGGGATTCCTCATGATGTACTTGTTCAGCAGAGGACCGGTGACCTCGTTGTAGAAGTCGCCCTCCGTCGGCAGCGTCGCGATTAGGCCGCCGCCGACGTCCGCCACCGTCTCGTGCTCGTGGTAGATGTTGACGCCCGCATGACGCCGACCGACGTTGCAGTAGATGACATCCGGCACATAGGTGCCCGACGGCGCTTTCTGGCCGGTCACGCCGGCAGCGACGCCGGCGGCATAGACGAGCTCCGCCACGGAGATCAGCTCCGCCAGCTTGTGTCGCACGTGCTGGGCGTTGGGAACGCCGTTGTACTCGGCGGCGAGCGCGGTCGCGCCCATCATGATGTCGGTGACGGCGGGCTTGCAGCCGGTGTAGCTGTGGCGGTGGTAGAGCGCGAACAGCAGCGCGAGCTCACCTCCGAACTCGTGCTCGCCACAGAGGAAGACGCGCTCCCAGGGGATGAAGGCATCGTCGAAGATGGTGAGCGACTCGACGTCGCCGTAGTGCGAGGCAGGGGAATCGAGGCACTTGCGGGCACGCGGCGCGGCGGCACGGCAGGACAGGTGGACGCCCTCCCAATCGCTGGGGACGGCGAAGGCGACGGCCCAGTCGCCCTCCTCGGGCGTCAGGAAGCGGGTGGGAATGGCGATGATCTCGTCGACGTAGGGCGCGTTGGTGTTGTGGGCCTTGGCGCCACGGACGACGATGCCGTCCGACTTCCTTTCGACGACACGCAGGTAGAGGTCGGGGTCAACCTGCTGGTGAGGGCGCTTGCTCCGGTCGCCCTTGACATCGGTCTGGGCGCAGTTCCCGGTGAGGTCGTTCTTCTGGAAGTTCGCCAGCCACTTGAGGAAGCGCTTGTTGTACTCGGTGCCGTACTTCTGGTCGGCCGCGTAGGTGACGACGGAGAGCGCGTTGGTGGCGTCGATGCCCATGCAGCGCTGGACGCAGCCGCCAAGCTTCTGGCAGTAGAGCCGGGTCATCTTCTGCTTGTTGAGCAGGTCCTCGACGCTCTGGTGAATGTGGGTGAAGCGGTTGATCTTCTCGCCGGTCAGGTGGGAAGTGGCGGTCATGACGCCCTCGAACTCGGGCTCCTGGGCGACGTCGAAGGTCTGTGACATGACGTTGATGCCCGGCTCCAGCCGCGGGTCATCTCTGCCCACCAGCTCGCCGTCGATGTAGACATTAGACCGCATCCGGTAGATGCGGTCGCGGTATTCTGCGGAGCTTACCATGGCCATGTTGCTTCTCCTCGGCACGATAGCGGCCCGGCCGGGTCAGTTTCCCGCCGATGCCTTAGTTTCAACTCTAGTACGCAATCGCAGAGAAATCAACGCGCGCGACGGCCCGGCCCTTCCGACGCAACAGTTGCGCCGCAGGCGAAGGCCCGTATATCATTCCGGCTACACGAGGGACTAGCCAAAGGAGATGGAGATGGCCACATATCTCGACCTGAAGCCGGAGTTGACGCCTACGCAGCAGGCGCTGAAGGAGGAGACGCATCGCTTTGCGGCCGAAGTGCTGCGTCCCGCCAGCATCGAGCTGGACAAGCTCGCCGACCCGGAAGACGTGATCAAGCCGGGCTCGATCCTCTGGGACGTGTTCCGGAAGCACTTCGAGCTAGGGCAGCATGTGGCGGCTATGCCCGAGGCGTTCGGCGGCGCCGATCTCAAGGGGCTCGACGCTCAGATCCTCGCCGAGGAGATGGGTTGGGGCGCGGGCGACCTCGCCGTGTCGTTCGGCGCGTCCGGCATGCCGTTCACGCTGGCGCTCTTGGCCGCCCAACTATCCGGCAATCAGCGGCTGATGGACGAGATCGTCACGCCCTTCATCAAGGACCGGGAGGCGAAGCACATCGGCTGCTGGGCGATTACGGAGCCACAGCACGGCTCCGACTCGCTGGCGGTCGGGACGGTTGAGATGCACGACGCCAGGACGGCTTTCGACACGCGAGGCAGCCGCGACGGCGACGACTGGATCATAAGCGGCGCCAAGGCAGCCTGGGTCTCCAACGGCACGATCGCGACGCACGCCATGATCCATTTCGCCGTGGACCGCTCCAAGGGGATGCCGGACAGCGGCATAGGGATCATTCCCCTCGACCTGCCCGGCGTCTCGCGCGGGAAGCCGCTGAACAAGCTGGGCCAGCGCGCGCTCAACCAGGGAGAGGTGTTCTTCGACTCGGTGCGCATCCCGAAGGACTACGTAATCGTGGAGCCAGAGCTATACGTCATCGCGGCAGACATGATCCTCGCCACGGCCAACGGCGGGATGGGATCGGCGTTCACCGGCGTGGCGCGCGCCGCCTTCGAGGAGGCGATGACGTACTGTAAGCAGCGGGTACAGGGGGGCAGGCTGCTCTGCGAGCACCAACTGGTGCAACGGAAGCTGTTCGACATGTTCATCAAGGTGGAGTCGGCGCGGCAGCTCGCGCGCGCCGTGGCCGGCTATAACGCCGTCGCGATGCCGCCGCTGTCGAGGCTGGGCATCGCTTCCAAGGTGTACGCAACGCAGGTGGCGTTTGAGGTTGCCAGCGACGCGGTCCAGCTCTTCGGCGCCTATGGGCTCTCGAAAGACTTCCTGATCGAGAAGCTGTTCCGGGATGCCCGCGCGTCGCTGATCGAGGACGGCGCAAACGACATCCTGGCGCTGGCGGGCGCGCGCCAACTCATAGACAGCTACCTGTAGGGCAGAAGCGCCGCTACTGAGCGAACCTAGACCAGCTCGGGAAGAAGCTCCAGGAGGGCGAGCGGGGCCAGACGCTTGTCGGCGCCCAACTCGTCGAACGGCGTGGCCCGAATGGCGCCATTCATCTCCCCGACGATGTGATTCCCCTTGCCATCGATCAGCGCCTGCGTGGCGGCGATCCCCAGGCGCGTCGCGAGAACGCGGTCGCGGGCCGTCGGGGTGCCGCCCCGCTGGACGTGGCCGAGGACGGTGACGCGGTAGTCGCGCTTGATCTGGTCGTGCACCTGCTCGGCGATGGTGAACGCGCCACCGGCGCAATCGCCTTCAGCGATGACGACGATAAGGCTACGGGAGTGGCGCAGGATCGCCCGGTTGAGCAGCGCGACGAGCTCGTCTATGTCGGTACGAAGCTCGGGCACAAGGATGGCGTCGGCGCCGGCGGCGAGGCCCGCATGCAGCGCCAGCGTACCGCTCTCGCGGCCCATCACCTCAACGAAGAAGACGCGTTCCGTCGCTTCCGCCGTGTCGCGCAGCCGGTCGACGGCCTCCACGGCCGTGTTCACCGCCGTGTCGAAGCCGATCGTGAAGTCGGTCCCGGGGACATCGTTGTCGATAGTGCCGGGCGCAAGGATAACGGGGATGCCCTGCTCGGCAGCGAGCGCCTTCGCGCCCCGCAGCGTGCCGTCGCCGCCGATCGCGATGAGCCCGTCGATCCCCGTCGCGCGCAGCACCGCCGCCCCCTTGGCCCGCCCTTCCGGCGTCGTGAACTCCGGACAGCGGCTGGCACCCAGAATCACGCCGCCGCGCTGAATGATGTTGCTGACGTCATGCCGGTGTAGAGGCGTGAAGGCGCCGGCGAGGAGGCCCAGGTAGCCATCCTTAACGCCGAACGTCTCCAGGCCTCGGTGGGCGCCGGCGCGCACGACCGCCCGGATGCAAGCATTCATGCCGGGGGAGTCGCCCCCGCTGGCCAAAACCGCGATTGTCTTCATCTCTTGTCCTTTGCCCAATCCATCTTGCCCTGCGGCTCAATCTCTGTCAAAGGTTCGACAGCAGGCGGAGCCAGTCGCGCACGAGGCGCGGCGTGAGGAAGCGCTCGCGCACCCTTTCCTTTCCCGCCAGGCCCATCTTCTTTGCCTCTTGCGGGTTCTTGAGCAGGTAAAGGGTCTTCTCGATGCTCTGCTCCGTGCTGTCGACGAGGAACCCGCCGATACCGTCCTCCATCTGCAAGGGAATGCCGCCGGCGCGGTTCGCCACCACGGGCGTGCCCTTCCACAGGCTCTCCGAGATGATCAGGCCGAACCCCTCGCGGATGGACTTCTGGATGATGACGTCGGACAGCCGCTGGCAAGCGTTGATCTCGATGTTGCTCACGCCGACGAGGTTGGTCCGGACGTGGATGTCGCGATCTCCCTTCGTCTCCGCCACCACCTGGTTGTAGATGTCCCAGCCTTCGGGGTCGTCGAGGGCCATAGAGCCTAGAAGCGCGAGCTGCAGGCCCGGCACCTCCTTGCGGACGGCGCGATAGACCTCGATCACGCCGAACGGGTCCTTCCAGGGGTCGAAACGCGACACCTGGGTCATCAGCGGCTTTTGGGTGTCCACGCCCAGCCAGGTCAGAATCTCGCGGGAGAGCGTGGCCGGGATGGTCATGTTCTTCGGGCTGAGCGGGTCGATGGCAGGAGGAATGATTGCCAGCTTGGCGTGCTCCAGGCCGGGTGGCACGAACCGCTGCATCGTGAAGACCATGGCGTCATACTCGAGGAAGTAGCGCGACAGGAAGGCGAGCACCTCATGGTTGGGGTCGGAGGTATCGATATGGCAGCGCCAGACCCATTTGCCACCGTTCTTGCCCTTGAAATGGCGGATAGCGAGCGGCTGGGGGTCGTGGATGACGTAGAAGTCGTACTCCTCGTCGAGGAGGTCCGCGTTCAGCTTGTTATACATCAGGTACGTCTCGCCGTCGACGCGCGATATCTCTTCGGGCGCGCCCTGAAGAGCGTTGTGAAAGGACTTGGTGATGCCGAAGAACTGGGGGTCGCCGTAGATGCACTTCCAGTCGGCGTTGATGCCGAGCCCGCGATAGATGGGTATGACGGACCGCAGAAGCTCGGAGACGCCGCCACCGTAGGGCGTGGCGTTGAGGTGAAGCAGCCGCGCTCCCTTCAGTTGGGCAGCGCAGGCATGTATCTCCTCCAACATCTCGGGGCTGGTGTACGGCTCGTATGTCTTGAAGTTGGTTACGCCAACGTCGACCTGATCAAGCATCCGTGTTCGGTCCTCTCTCTGCTCAGAGCCCGCGTAGGAACGCGGCCGCGGCGGCCTCGAAGGCGGCGGGCGCCTCTCGTCCCTTATAGTTAGTAGGGCGAGTCAGTGTCAAGCTGGAGTACTCACTAGGCGCGTGCGTAAGGCTATTGCTCTGTCCAGCCGCCAGCAGGCGCTGCCGCTCTTGCGTGACACTAGCGATCCTCTTCCCACCCACCCACCCTAGGGCTGTTTGGGAGATTAGAGCAGCGCAGGCGTGCGAGCGCCTCTCCCGAGCGGCTATAATCGAGGGAAAGGGACAAACGCATAGGAGGTCAGCTATGCAGATGGATCGCATCCGGGACCTCAGGCAATACCACGCGGACGTCGTGCTCAAGGACGGCTCCACCGTGCACCTCCGTCCAATACAGCCCGACGACGATGATGCCTGGCTCTTCCTCTTCAGCCGCCTCAGCCCGCAGACGATATACTATCGCTTCCACCATGTGATCGCCGAGGTGACCAGGGCCGAGGCCCAGACCTACACAAACGTCGACTACGAGAACACGTTCGCCCTCGTCGCCATCCTCGGTGAGCCGCCCGACGAGCGCATAATCGCCATCGGCCGGTTTGCCCGGCTGGCTAACCCGGAGCGGGCGGAGTCCGCCTTCCTGGTCGAGGACAGCCATCAGGGTCGGGGGATATCAACTCATCTCCTAGAGCATCTCGCCACTGCCGCCCGCGAGAAGGGGATCAAGGTCTTCGAGGCCGAGGTGCTGGGCGAGAACAAGGACATGATGCGAGTGTTCCGCGATTTCGGCTTTCAGGTCGACGCTCAGTACGCAGACGGCACGTATCACGTCGTCTTCCCCATCGAGCAGACAGAGGTCGTAGAGGAGAGGTCAGTTGTGCGCGAGCAGATCGCGGCCACCACGGCCATCAGCGCCTTCTTCCACCCGCGTCAGGTAGCCGTCATCGGCGCCTCCCGCGAGCGGGGCACCATCGGCGCGGAGATCTTCCACAACATCCTCAGGAACGGCTACAAAGGCGCTGTCTACCCGGTAAACCCCAGCGCGACCGTCGTCGGGGCTGTCCACGCCTACCCGTCGGTGCTTGACGTCCCGGACGACGTAGACCTCGCGGTCATAGTCGTGCCCGCTGAGCACGTCCTCGACGTCACCGGCGAGTGCGCGCGAAAGGGTGTGAGGGGTATCGTGCTGATCTCGTCCGGCTTCAAAGAGATGGGGCCGGAAGGCGTCGAGCGCGAGCGGACGCTCATGTCAAGGGTCCACAGCTACGGCATGCGGCTCGTCGGCCCTAACTGCCTGGGGGTCCTCAACACTAACCCTGATGTAAGTCTCAACGCCACCTTCGCCGCTCTCTTGCCGCCTCAGGGCAACGTCGCGCTGCTCTCGCAGAGCGGCGCCCTCGGCCTGGCGCTGCTCGACTACGCGAGCAAGCTTGGTATCGGCCTCTCGTCGTTCGCCAGTATCGGCAACGCCGCCGACGTATCGAGCAATGACCTCGTTCAGTACTGGGAGCAGGACCCGCTTACCAGCGTCATCCTTCTCTACCTGGAGTCATTCGGCAACCCGCGACGGTTCTCCCGCCTCGCCCGCCGCGTCGCGGCAGTGAAGCCGATAGTCGCGATCAAGGGCGGCCGCACAACTGCCGGCTCGCGGGCGGCATCCTCGCACACCGGCGCCCTTGCCGGCCTCGACGTGGCCGCCGATGCGCTCTTCCGCCAGGCAGGGGTGATAAGGACCGACACCCTGGAGGAGATGTTCGACATCGCCAACCTGCTCGCGCACCAGCCTCTTCCCCAGGGCCGCCGCGTCGCCATTCTCACGAACTCCGGCGGTCCAGGCATCCTGGCCGCCGACGCCTGCGAGAGATACGGGCTCAACGTGCCGCCCGCCAGCGAGGCGACCCGCGAGAAGCTGCGCGCTTTCTTGCCAGCGGCGGCGGGACTCTCGAATCCATTCGATCTTCTGGCCCCGGCGAGCGCGGAAGACTATGACCGCGCCCTGCGCATCGTTCTCGAGGACGACGACGTGGACTCCGTGATCGTCATCTTCATTCCGCCGCTGGTTACGAGGGCGGAGGACGTGGCCGCGGCGGTAAGAGACGTCGCCGCCGAATCTTCCAGCGGCAAGCCGCTGCTTGCCTGCTTCATGAGCGCGCAGGGGGCGCCACCGCAGCTCCGCGGAGAGGGGGAAGAGATAGTGCCTGCTTTCGCCTTCCCGGAGGCGACGGCGATCTCCCTGGCCCGCGTCTGCGACTATGCGGAATGGCGTCGCCAGCCGAAGGGCACGATGCCGAAACTGGAGGCATTGCAGACGGAGAAAGGACAGGAGATTGTCCAGAGGGCGCTGGCGGGCGACAAGAACCAGCGCGTCTGGCTTCCTATGGACGCCTGCGCCGAGCTGCTGGGGGCCTACGGTATCCGCTCGGCGAAGGTGCGGCTGGCAGGGACGGCGGACGAGGCGGCGGCAGCGGCGACGGAGATAGGTTTCCCGGTGGCCGCCAAGGTCGCGTCCGCAACCATCACACACAAGACGGACATCGGCGGCGTGGTGCTCGGTCTTCAGTCCGCGCAGGCGGTGCGGGACGCCTTCCGGCTGATGGAGGAGCGCCTCAGCGCCATCGGCAAGCGCGACGAGATGGACGGGGTGATCGTGCAGGAGATGGTGGAGGGTGGAATCGAGGCGATCATCGGCGTCACGCAGGACCCCTCGTTCGGCCCGCTGATCATGTTCGGCCTCGGCGGCGTCCAGGTGGAGCTGCTCAAGGACGTCGCCTTTCGCATTCACCCCCTGACCGACCTCGACGCCAAGGACATGATCCGCTCGATCAAGGGCTACCCGCTGCTCGACGGTTGGCGCGGCGCACCCCCCGGGGACATCCCCGCCCTGGAAGAAGTCCTGCTGCGCGTATCCGCCCTGGTGGAGGACCTGCCGGAGGTCGCGGAGATGGACCTGAACCCGGTGAAGGT
>JBEKDP010000031.1:0-12885 GCA_050014295.1 Dehalococcoidia bacterium
GCAAGTCACGCTCAGGGGTAAGAACTCTCGTTTGTTGTTCGGACGGACCAAGGACCTTCCGTCGGAGACTTTGTAGGAATGAAGGAAATTGCTGCGGATGTCGCGGTAATCGGCGGCGGGCCGAGCGGCCTCGCGGCGGCTCTCGAAGCTGCCAAGAACGGCGTGCGAGTTCTGATTCTAGAGCGGGATTTCGAGCTCGGCGGCATTTTGCAGCAATGTATTCACAACGGGTTTGGACTCCGGTATTTCAAAGAGGAACTGACCGGACCAGAGTACGCGCAGCGCTTTATCAACCAACTCGCGGATACCAACATAGAAGTCCTGTGCGGGACGATGGTTATTGACCTTAAACCGGATAAAAGTATTACCGCGGTCAACAAGAGCGACGGCGTGGTATCGATAAAAAGCCAGGCTGTCGTGTTGGCGATGGGGTGCCGCGAGCGTACCGGAGGTGCCATCAACGTCCCGGGCGATCGTTGCGCCGGGATCTTCCCCGCTGGTCTTTCCCAACGCTTCGTAAACATGGAAGGCTATATGCCCGCAAAGTCCGCGGTGATTGTCGGCTCCGGGGACATCGGCATGATCATGGCCCGCCGTTTAACGCTAGAGGGAGCAAAAGTAAACGCCGTAGTAGAAGTGCTTCCTTATGCCGCGGGTCTGATCCGAAATCGCGTTCAATGTCTCGAGGACTACAATATCCCCTTGTACTTGTGCCATACCGTCACCCATATTCACGGCAAGGACCGCGTACAAGGGGTCACCATTTCGCAGGTGGATGACAAATGGCGCCCCTTGCAGGGTACCAATCGCTACATCGAGTGCGACACGGTGCTGTTTTCCGTGGGGTTGATTCCGGAAAACGAGCTTTCTCAAAAAGCGGGAGTAGCACTGTCATCTACCGGAGGCCCTGTGGTCAACGAGCTTTGCGAGACCTCGGTGCCCGGGATTTTCGCTGCCGGCAATGTACTTCAGGTACACGACCTGGTGGATTGGGTAACGCTTGAGGCTCAACGCGCGGGCAACAACGCGGCGCAATATGTCAAGAACTTGGCCAAGGGCGCCACGGAGCGGGAACGTATCAAGGTTATCCCGGGAGATAACGTGGGATACGTGGTTCCGCAATTCGTCGATGATTTGACGACCGACACAAGGATTCAGTTTTCATTCCGTCCGAAAGCGCCGGATGAGAACGCGCAAGTTCAGATCGAGTCAGGCGGCTCCGTGCTCGCTAAGCGCTGGCGCCCACACGTGATTCCTAGCGAAATGATCAACGTGACTACGAGATTGGATCGGTCGGCCGTAAAGAATAAAGAGATTACCGTGCGTATCGTTCCCCAGCCGCAGGAGGCCCGATAGAGTGGTGCAAGAGAAGGTCGCTCATATTACCTGCGTAATCTGTCCCAGCGGGTGCCAACTCACCGTCATTGAGCGCCCGGGCAGCCCCCTCGAAATACAAGGCGCTACCTGCAAGCGAGGCAAGGAATATGGCGATCAGGAATACCGCGAACCCAAACGCATGCTTATTACTACTATGCGGGTCGATGGAGGGACGCTTGCAGTAATACCGGTTCGCTCGAACAAAGGACTACCCAAGGAGCGGATCTTCGACACGGTTGAGCATGTCAGTCACATCGCGCTTCGGGCTCCGATAAAGATGGGAACCGTCGTTGTACCGAATCTGCTTAATCTAGGCGTAGACGTTATAGCTTCTAGAGATATAAAGCGCGTTCCCTAGGCCCCCTATGACCTGCCCCACCATGCAGCGCGAGGCCGCCGAAGCTATGGAAGCCGTCTTGGGCCGCTAGTTTGGATGGCGTGGCTGTCAACTTGGCTGCCAAAGCAGCGAGACCGAACAACGAACCCACTCATACGAGTGGGTTTCGTATTTCTTCGCTGGAGGGCCGTGAGGGATTCGAACCCTCGACTCCCGGATTAAAAGTCCGGAGCTCTGCCGCTGAGCTAACGGCCCCCAGGCAAATATAGGGGACGCCCCAAAGCATGTCAAACCCCGGAAGAGGCTGTCCCAGCCTTCAGGTCGGCGTGTCGCTCGTACTTGGGGAGAGGCGGATTCGGTGCGCAGGGTCCGAGGGTTTCGGCCCGTCGAGCAGTGCGGGAGACGTTAGGTCTCCGTGAGAGGGACGCCCTCGCGGCACAGCGGGCACTCCGAGGCGTCATAGGAAGGGACGACAAGCTCCAGACAGGCGAAGAACGGCAGGCCAAACTCCACTTTGCCCCCGGTGCGGTCCACGAGCACGCCGACGCCCAGCGGAACGCCGCCTGCGGCCCGCACGGCATCGATCACCTGGCGGATGCTGCCGCCGGTCGTTAGCACGTCGTCGACCACGAGCACGCGCTCACCCGGCCGCACGACGAAGCCCCTGAGAAAGCGTCGCTCTTCGCCGACGGTCTCGGCGAAGATGCCGCGCACGCCAAGTTGCCGGCCGACCTCAAAGCTGAGGATGACGCCGCCCGTCGTCGGCCCGGCCACGAGCTCGACGCCGCTGCTGCGGAAGTGGTCGGCGATCAGGCCGCACAAGCGCTGCGTATGGTCGGGATACTGGAGCACACGGAACTTCTCGAAGTAGACGCCCGAGTGGCGGCCGGATGTGAGCTTGAAGTGGCCTTCGAGGACGGCGCCGGCCTGCCGCAGCATCGCCAGCAGTTCCTCGCTCAAGGGGACTCCTCTTGAGAGCCCATCGGCTGTATCGCCGGGTCGGAGACGAGGCCGAACTCAGAGAACGGCCAGTAGGAGAGCCAGGCCCGGCCGATGATGTTCTCCTGCGGGACCATCCCCCAGCTATGGGAGTCGAAGCTGTTGTTGCGGTTGTCACCCAAGACGAAGTACTGCCCTGGAGGCACTTCCTGCGGGCCGTAGTCGTATTGGGGCCGGTTGCTGGTGTAGTTCTCGTCCAGAGCTTTGCCGTTGATGAAGACAAGCCCATCGCGTACCTGTACGATGTCGCCAGGTTCGCCGATGATGCGCTTGATGAAGTCGCGGGACGGCCCGCCGGGGAAGCGGAAGACGATGACGTCACCCCGGCGCGGCGCGCGAAAGACGTATTGGTCACTGCTGAAGTCGACGAAAGGGAGGAAATCGAGGAACTTCAGGTTCACCTTAAAGTAGACGGCCTTGTTGACCAGGATGTATTGCCCGTTGTGGAGCGAACCTTCCATGCTGGAGCCATCGACGCGAAAGTTCTGCACCATCGCCCGGACGGGAAGGAAGATGAGGAGGGCGAGGATCGCCGTCTCGATGAGGTCGCGGGCGAGACGCGCCAGGTGTATGCGTAGGGGCAGCCCCTTCTCGACGCCGGGAAAAGCCTCCTGCACGGACCAGGGGGCGAGACCCGTCGGGAGGGTGGTTTCAGTCGACCATATGAAGCCCTGGGCCGCCGCCACGCCTTCGGGCCAGTCGGGTTCGGATTCGAGCCTAGAATCGCTCGGGGGATCAGAGTTGTTTGGGGGTCGGTCCATGGGGTCGTCAAACATGGCTTTTGACTGATTATAGCATGCGTTCCTATGTCATAACTATCCACGCGCCAGATAGTTACACTCGTAGCCGGCTTCTTGTGTTCTACATTGCTCGCGCCCCGTTTGCTAGAATGACTGCGGGCGGTTGATCGAGGGCCCGCCGGAAAGACAACCGTTGGACGATTCGACCAGCAAAGAGGCGCTGCTCGTCGCCCGCAGCCGAGAGGGCGACCTGACGGCGTTCAACGTCCTCGTTGCCAGCCATCAGGACGGTGTCTATGGCCTCTGCTTGCGGATGCTGGCCTCGCCGGAGGCGGCCGAGGACACTACGCAGGAGGTCTTCCTTGCCGCCTACCGCAACATCCAGCGCTTTCGGGGAGGCGTGTTCCGCGCCTGGCTCCTCCGTATCGCTGCTAACGCCTGTACGGACGAGCTACGCCGTCGCCGTCGCCGCCCACAGGTATCATTGGACGCGGACGATAGCGCAGACGCGCCCCTGGACCTGGCCGACAGGGCGAGCTCTCCTGAGGAGTGGGCACTGCGTCACGAGATGGCGTCCCACATCCAGGCCGCTCTCATGCGGCTGCCCACCGATCAGCGGGCGGCCGTCGTGCTGTGCGACGTGCAGGGTCTGAGCTACGAGGAGACGGCGGAGATACTCAGTGTGTCGCTGGGGACGGTGAAATCGCGGCTAAGCCGAGGTCGAGCCCGCCTGCGGGGATTCCTGCTGGAGGAGCGGGAACTTTTGCCGAGCCGGTTTCGTCATACTGTTTGAAGGGATAGCGGCAGCAATCCGCCGCTGGAGGATGGAATGTTCGGCTTTATGAAGCGTCGCCGACACCCGGTAGGCGAGGCTGACCTCTCGGCTTATCTGGATGACCGCGCCTCGCCTGAGGAACGCCGGCGATTGGAGGAGCACCTGCGCACTTGCCCCGCCTGCGCCAGCAAGCTGGAGGGCCTGCGCTCGGTCGTCGCCGAGTTGCGGCACCTGCCTCCCGCCACGGCACCCCGATCGTTCGCCCTGACGGCTGAGCAGGTCGGCGCCGCCCGGGGGGACCGGCGTACCAAGGGGGCGATACTCTCGCCGGCGGCAGGGCGTCTGTACGTTGCCGTTCGTGGTGGGGCGGTAGCCGCCGCTCTCGTCTTGTGTGTCGCCGTCGGCGCTGATCTCTTCTTGCATTCCACTGGTGGTGGCGGTGGACCGAACGGCTCTACCGTCACCGGCCAGGGCGCGGCGCAGCCGCCATCGGCGTTCGGCGAAGAAAGCGGTGTAACAGGGGGGACTGCGGAAAGCAAAACGGGAGCGCTACCGGAAAATGACTCCAACCTCTCCCCTTCGCCGACCGTCATTCCTCGTGCCGCGCCCCTGGTGCCTGGGGTGGCGCCGTCCGTGTCGCCTACCGCAACCGTGCCGGCGTTCGAGAAGGCGGCCGCTAAACCGGCCTCAGCCAGCGAGGACGAAGGGCGCAGGTGGCTGTGGGTGCTGGAGGGCACCGCCGGCGGTCTGGCATTGGTTTTCGGGGGGTCCGCCCTCTGGCTGCGACGCCTGGCGCGCCGCGAATAAGGGCGAAGCTATTCCCCGGAGAAGAATCTGAACGAAGGAGAAAGCGACATGAAACGGTACGTCACGGTCATCACTCTACTGGCGCTCGCTGGTCTTGCCTTGCTCGGCACTGCCTGCGGCGACAAAGTCACTGTCGCCGCGGCGCAACAGAACGAGACACGCGGGATCACGGTCAACGGTGAGGGCAAGGTGACGGGACAGCCCGACACGGCGGTGCTGACTCTCGGCGTCAGCGCGCTGGCGCCGACGGTCGCTGACGCGCGCGATCAGGCCGCCTCCGCCATGCAGAAGATCATCGACTCGATGAAGGGAAACGGTGTCGCCGATAAGGACATCCAAAGCACCCAGTTCAGCATTCAACCTGAGTACGACTACACCAACGGCCAGCAGAAGCTGACCGGCTTTCGGGTCACCAACATCGTCGTTGCTAAGGTGCGGGACATCAACAGCACCGGCAAGGTACTCGATGACGCCGTGGCCGGCGGCGGCGACCTGACCCAGGTACAAAGCCTCGACTTCACGATCGACCAACCGGAGGCGTTGCAGGATCAGGCGCGCGAGCTGGCGATGAACGACGCGAAGGCGAAGGCGCAGCGCTTTGCGGACTTGGCCGGCGTCACGCTAGGAGACCCGATTTCGATTCAGGAGGGCAGCGCCACTCCGCCGGGTCCGCTGACGAACGGCGCGAATTTCGGGTCTGCGGCTGGCCAGACGGCGACTCCCATCCAGCCAGGCGAGCTGAACGTCGACCTGACAGTGAACGTCGTGTACGCTATCCAATAGGGATGTCCAGCTTATACGCCTTGACAGAGGCGGGTTTCGGTGGTAAACTTAGGTGAAGCCGAATCCCTGGACCAGGGAACGGGGGAACCGACAAGCAAGGGGTGTATCCCGCGGATGCGGGAAGGGTAGTCTCTTTCAACCCCAACCCGGCAGCTAACCTCGTAGGCTACTGGAAGAGGGCAGATGATCGACATCAAGGCCGGAGTCTAGTCCTCCGGCCTTTTTCTACCTCGTGCAGGCTCTTATACCTGGTCTAAGTTCCTTGCATCGCTCCTGGGGAGTGGTGCCTCCCCTGCACCCGGAAAGGAGGCCGACGTGAATACCGGGGCCCTTCTTCCCCGCCGTACGCAGCCCGGGCGGCTCTCACATCCGCTTATTGTTGTCAGCAACCGCGGCCCCTTTGAGCACCACCGCGACGGCGATGGCAAGCTGATGCGGTGCCCAACCGGCGGCGGCGTGGCGACGGCGCTATCCTCGCTTCTGTCCCACCGCGCGCTCACCTGGATTGCAGGGCCGGTCAGTGAGACCGACCGAGAGTTGGTCTCCCAGGGGTTCGACAGCACCCCGCTGGACAGCCGCCATCGACTGCGCTTCGCGTCTGCCGGAGCGGGCTCCTATGATCTCTTCTATGGCACGTTTGCCAATCCCATCCTCTGGTTCCTTCAGCACTCCCTTTGGGACCGTTTGGAGCGACCCAATCTGCAGCAGGAGATCGTTAGGTCTTGGGAAAACGGCTATCTGCCGGTGAATGAGGCATTCGCCGACGCGGTCGCGGGGGAGATCGAGAGAGTGGGCGGTGCACCCTACGTCATGCTCCACGACTATCATCTCTATGTCGCCCCTCTGTTTATTCGCGACCGCCACCCCGATGTGCTGCTCCAGCATTTCACGCACATTCCCTGGCCCGGGCCCGAAGCCTGGTCGAAACTGCCGGAGTCCATCGTCGAGCTCATCTGCGAAGGTCTCCTCGCTAACGACAGCGTCTCCTTCCAGACCGAGGAGTCGAAGCAGAACTTCTCTCTCACGTGTCTCGCCTTCCTGCCGGGTGTTTCCGTCAACCTGGACGGCAGCGAGATCGCCTATCGCGGCCGCTCTGCCAGAGTCTCGGCCAATCCGATTTCCGTCGACCCGTTCGGCCTTCGGCGCCTGCTCGCCTCGCCCGAGGTCGGCGCCTACCGACAAGCGATCCGGAACGGCGGCGGCATGAAGACGATAGTGCGCGTCGACAGGCTTGACCCCAGCAAGAACGAGGTCGGGGGTTTCCAGGCGTTCGATCTGCTGCTGACACAGCACCCGGAATGGATTGAGCGCGTCCGCCTGCTCGCATTCTTAGTCCCTTCCCGGAGCGGCATTCCCGAGTACCGCCATTACAAGGACGAGGTCTTCGCTCTCATCGACTCGATCAACGGCCGCTATGCCACTGCCCATTGGCGGCCCATCACGGTCTTCTACGAGGAGAACCGGCCGCAGGCCTTCGCGGCGCTGGCCGACTACGACACCCTCCTCGTGAACTCCCTTGCCGACGGCATGAACCTGGTGGCCAAGGAAGGCCCCGTGCTCAACCAGCGGGACGGCGTTGTTGTGCTTTCCACGAAGGCGGGCGCTTTCCGCGAGCTCAAGGACGCGGCCCTGCCCATCGAACCGGAAGACATCGAGGGTACTGCGGCTGCCCTCCAGCGGGCGCTGCTCATGTCGCCTGAAGAGCGGCGCAAGCGCGCACAGATGCTCCGCCGTACCGTCGCCCGCCATGACATCAGCCGCTGGCTGGAGGTACAAATGGCGGACCTTCGCGCGACTGAGTTGGCGCGGCTGGCGGCAACAAGGCCGTTCGGCGGGCCGCCGCTCGTGGACGCTCAGCCGACGCGCTTGGTAAGCGGAATGACTTGACAGTGACCGACGCCCTACGTAGAATACTTGGTGGGCGGCGCCTCCTGAGCGCCGTTCATCCTTTTAGATGGAGATCATGCCGAAGTACATATTCGTTACCGGCGGAGTGGTCAGTTCCGTCGGTAAGGGGATAACGACGGCGGCCATCGGCCGCATCCTCAAGAGCCGCGACATCTCCGTCTCCATCCAGAAGCTCGACCCCTACCTCAACGTCGACCCCGGCACGATGTCGCCCTACCAGCACGGCGAGGTGTTCGTCACCAACGACGGCGCCGAGACTGACCTCGACCTGGGTCACTATGAGCGCTTCATCGATGAGAACCTCACCGGCCTTAGTTCAGTGACCACCGGCCAGATATACCAGACGGTTATCCTGAAGGAGCGCCGCGGTGACTTTCTGGGCGGCACTATTCAGGCGATTCCCCACATCACCGGCGAGATCAAAAGCCGCATCCGCGAGATGGCGCGGGCCAGCGGGGCCAGCGTGGTGATCGTCGAGGTCGGCGGCACGGTAGGCGACATCGAGGGGCAGCCGTTCCTGGAGGCGATCCGCCAGATGCGCAACGAGGAGGCGCGCGAAAACCTGCTCGCCATCCACGTGACGCTGCTGCCGTACATCGGCTCCACGGGCGAGATCAAAACGAAGCCTACCCAGCACAGCGTCCGCGAGCTGCGCAGCGCCGGCATCCAGCCCGATGTTATTGTCTGCCGCAGCGACTTCGCCGTGTCGCAGGAGATCAAGGACAAGATCGCTCTCTTCTGCGACGTGGAGAAGCGCGCCGTGATACCGATGCGCACTCAGTCCAGCATCTACCAGGTGCCTCTCGTCCTCGAGGAGGCGGGCCTGGGTGACCTGATAATCGAGCGTCTCTGCCTTCCTGCCGGCTCCCGCGACCTCAGCGAGTGGCGCCTGCTGGTCGACCGCTTGCTCCATCCCGGCGGCAGGGTGACGGTGGCGATCGTCGGGAAGTACGTGGAGTTGCCCGATGCTTATCTCTCCGTCAAGGAGTCGCTGATCCATGCCGGCATCCACCACGACGTGGCCGTCGACATCGAATGGGTCCACTCTGAGGCGCTGGAGGAGCCCGGCGGCGAAGCGGCGCTTCAGCACGTGCAGGGCATCGTCGTGCCGGGCGGATTCGGCGAGCGCGGCATCGAGGGGAAGATCGAGGCGGCGCGCTTCGCTCGCGAGCAGGGCATCCCTTATCTGGGGCTTTGCCTGGGTATGCAGGTGATGGTGGTGGAGGTCGCGCGCCAGGTATTCGGCTCCGATGCCCCCAACTCGACGGAGTTCGATCCAAAGACGCCCTACCCGGTAATAAGTCTCCTGGAGGAGCAGCGCGGGGTCCGCGAGATGGGTGGCACGATGCGGCTCGGCAGCTACCCCTGCCGGCTCGTCCCCGGGACTCGGGCCCACGAGGCTTACGGGGTGGAAGAGGTCAACGAGCGTCACCGCCACCGCTACGAGTTCAACAAGGCATTTCAGGAGCCGCTGGCGGAAGCCGGTCTTGTCGCCAGCGGCCTCTCGCCGGATGGCACGCTGGTGGAGATTTGCGAGCTGGAAGGGCACCCCTTCATGGTGGGCTCGCAGTTCCACCCCGAGTTTCGCTCGCGGCCCGACCGACCGCATCCTCTCTTCCGCCAATTCATTCGGGCGGCGAAGGAGCGTGCGCTGCGTGGGGAGGGCGATCTCGTCCATCTTCGCCAGGCAGGAGATACGCCGATCGCCAAGCCGGCGATCGAAACGATGGAGCGATGAAGGGTCGCCGGGGACTCAGCCCGGCCTTCCCTGCCTTGTACCCCCGGATTCATAGCGGTCGGCCGTAGTACGTAGCATCAAGAATGGGGTCAACGATGCGGATATTTCTTGATACCGCCAATATCGACGAGATTCGCGAGGTGGCGAGGCTGGGCGTCCTCTCCGGCGTCACCACCAATCCTACCCTTATGGCCAAGGAGCACGGTGTCGAATATAGGGAGAGAGTTGTCGAGATCTGCGAGGTCGTGAAGGGGCCTGTCTCCGCCGAGTGCATCGCCCGCGATGTCCCCGGCCTGATTGCGGAGGCGCGAGAGGTGGCCGCCTGGCACCCAGACGTGGTCGTCAAGATACCGATTGATGCTGCGGGTCTGGAAGCAACCGCGAAGCTTTCCAAGGAAGGCGTCAAGGTGAACATGACGCTGATTTTCTCTACCAATCAGGCACTGCTGGCCGCTCTTGCCGGGGCGACGTACATTAGCCCCTTCGTCGGCCGCCTGGACGATGCCGGACAGGACGGCATGGAGGTCGTGCGCGAGAGCGTCGAGATCCTGGACCGCTATCACCTGCCGGCTCAGGTCATCGCCGCCAGCCTTCGTCACCCTCGACACGTCATCGCCGCGGCGAAGGCGGGCTCTCACATTGCCACTTTGCCGTATCAGGTGCTGACGGCGATGCTCAAACATCCTCTTACGGACGTCGGCATCGAGCGCTTCCTGGCGGACGCGCGGCGCTACACGAAGGCGGAGGCGTAGGTCCAAGTTGCGACTAGTTGCAGATCGAGGGGAAATGCTGTACGATATTGTTCCAACCACGAGACGACTGCTATATTCTTTCCCGCATCCGATTGAGCCCCGAATTCACACTCGACCACGAGGTTAGACCATGAAGCCAGGAGGCGAACTCAACATCGCTGAGCTTGAGACCCGAACCCGCGAGGACCTTATGGACATCGCGAAGGAGCTCGGTATCTCCGGTCACAGCGCACTCAAGAAGCAAGACCTGATCTTCCGCCTGCTTCAAGCACAGACGGAGAGAGAAGGCAACATCTTCAGCGGCGGCGTCCTCGAGATTGTCGACGACGGCTACGGCTTCCTTCGCGGCGAGAGCCTCCTGCCCGCCCTGAACGATGTCTACGTCTCGCAGTCGCAGATACGGCGTTTCGCTCTGCGCACGGGCGACCACGTGACCGGCCAGGTGCGCCCGCCGAAGGACAGCGAGCGGTATTTCGGCCTGCTGCGCGTCGAGGCGGTAAATGGGCTCGACCCGGAGGTAGCGAAGGCCCGCCCTTACTTTGAGAGCCTCACCGCCATCTTTCCCGATCAGCAGTTCAACCTGGAGACGACTCCGGAGAAGCTCGCGGCTCGTGTAATCAACCTAATCGCTCCAATCGGCCGCGGTCAGCGCGGCATGATCGTCTCGCCGCCGAAGGCCGGCAAGACCTTCCTCCTGAAGGCAATCGCCAACGGCATCACCACGAACTACAACGATGTTCACCTGATGGTGCTCCTCATCGGCGAGCGGCCGGAGGAAGTGACCGACATGAAGCGCTCCGTCAAAGGAGAGGTGGTCGCTTCCACCTTCGATGAGCCGGTCGAGGACCATACCCGTGTCGCAGAGATGGGTCTGGAGCGGGCGAAGAGGCTGGTTGAGTGCGGAAAGGACGTCGTCGTCCTCCTCGACAGCATCACGCGTCTCACGCGCGCCTATAACCTGGCGATGCCCACGAGCGGCCGCACACTCTCCGGCGGTATCGACCCGATTGCCCTCCACCCGCCGAAGCGCTTCTTCGGCGCCGCGCGCAACACAGAAGAGAGCGGGAGCCTCACTATCATCGGTACCTGCCTTGTCGATACCGGCAGCCGCATGGATGAGGTGATCTACGAGGAGTTTAAGGGCACCGGCAACATGGAGATCCATCTCGACCGGCGTCTGGCCGAGCGGCGGATGTGGCCGGCGATCGACATCCATCGCAGCGGCACGCGACGCGAGGAGCTGCTTCTCGACGAGGAAACCCTGCGTCAGGTCTGGCTCGTGCGGCGGATGACGGCGATGATCAGCGCCAACGCTCCTAACCCCACCGAGGCCACCGAACGTCTCCTCGAAAGGCTCGCCAGGACTTCGCGGGCCCTTCCGCAGGAGCGCTGCGCTTGCTCGGCTCAACGGAAATCGGGTTGTCGCTTTGCCTTGCGGTCGCCGCGTAACGTTTACTTTCGAGGCAAAAACCCCCTAATAGATTCACCCTACCCCCTTGACATGATGTAGGCTTTCTGGTACTGTGCCCAAGATCTTTGATCTTTGTGCTGGGTGGTGGAGGCAAACCAAAGTTTGGCCGCCAAGTAGGAGGCGAGGAGCATTAGAGGCACGCTCAGCCCGCGCACTCCTGAGCCGAAGAGCCGGCTAGAGTCGCGAAAAGTTCCGGGACACCAGCCCCCCTCTGCTGCCGGGTTCTGCAGGAAATATAGGCCCTGCGTTCATGTATTCATCCTCGCGCTCGTCTCCTTGTCGATTGTCTACACGACTTTTCTTACTGGTCCGTTCCACTTCGTAACTACCAACGTTAGCTCACCGATCAGGGGGCTGTCGCTTCCCGGCGTCGCGGCTGCCGTAGAGCCGCCACAAGAGGCCGCTCTGCATTCTGCCGTGCTGCCGCTGACTGTCGTCACGGCGCAGGCGACAGAGACCCCCGCTCCTTTGCCGCTGCTGTCGCCGCTGCCGGCGACGCCGGCGGAGGGCATGCTGGCCGCTGCTGCTGCCCCAGCGCCCGTATCGCCCGCTCCGCCGCCGCCCGTTTACATAATCTACACTGTCCAGGAGGGCGACACGGTGGGAGGCCTGGCCGCAAGATACGGGATATCGCCAACGTCCATCGCGTGGAACAACCTCGACCTGGAGAACGCCGACATGCTCGTCGTCGGCCAGTATCTGCGCATCCCGATGAGCGACGGAATCATCTATGAGATACGGCTGGGTGACACCCTGAGTGACATAGCTGATCGGTTTGGCGTTGACGTGCCGACGATCGTCAACTTCGCCGGCAATAACCTGAAGAACGCTGATGGCATCGCGGAGAGCCAGATAGTGTTCATACCCAACGGCACGATGCCGGCACCCGCGTCCACACCGGCCCCGGCGAAAGAGCCGTCAGCGCCGCCTTCGGAAGAGCCGCGGGATACAGCTCCGTCGGCCCCGGCCGCGCCAGGGCCTGCGTCCTCGGCGGGCTTCATCTGGCCGGTGCACGGCCCAATCTCCAGCTACTTCGGCCCGTCGCATCCTTTGGGGATCGACATCGACCAGTACAACAGCCCGGGTGGGCCGATCGTCGCTGCGGCGTCGGGCGTCGTGACCTTCGCGGGTGGGAACTCGTGCTGTTCCTATGGCCTGTACGTCGTTATCAACCACAACAACGGCTTTGAGACCCTTT
>JBEKDP010000032.1:0-11521 GCA_050014295.1 Dehalococcoidia bacterium
CTGCGGGGCAAGGGAAAGAACTCATGGCCGGCCTGGCGGAGATATCGCTGATAGGATTCAAAGGCGTTCATGACGGCGGTGCATATCGCCTTCTGCGGCGCTCCGATGTAACGCCTCTGGAACTCCTGTACCGACGCTACGAAATCGTCCCCTCGCAGCCGCTGTCCGATCAGCACGTCCGCAAGCAGATCGCCTGCCTTCGTCGCGAAGCCAGCCACCGTGATCCCCAGCACCAATCCCTCGACGGTGTCTACCTCCATTTCGACCAGTACAACGGAGGCCCCAAGAGGCGAAAGGCTCTGAGGTAGGCGCGCGTGTCCTACGCAGACGACGGTATCCCGGTGGCCCTCCCCGCTGATCAGGGTTCTCTGCTCCTTTGCGCCTTTCTCGAGTCGAGCACCGCCGAGCCTCCATCCGCGGTGACCCGACGACGCTCAACAGCGAAGCTAACAGCCCCGCGGAATCGACGGAATAAAGGTGAGTGCAAGCATCGATAAAGAATGTAAAGGAAATGCCGCGACCAACCCGTCTCAGGCAAACAGAAAGGCGCCCCCAGTGTGGGGACGCCTGCTGCTCGAAAATCGGGCCTGCTGGTCTACAGGCGAAGCTTCCCGTGCGAGGGCTGCCGCCGCCGCTGCCGGACGCGACCGCTTTCGTCCTCTTCCAGCAGCTCTATCGCTGGCGGCGAGACGGCTTCGTGGACGTACCCGCAGGACAAACAGCTACTGTAAGTACCGTACCAGTCCCTTTCGGCGATCATCGATCCACGGCAGCGCGGACAGACTCGAGGCAGGGTCATTTCCATTCTCTCTCTCCTTAAGCGATCTTCTGCTCCGTCGCGTACTGGTCGAGTCCCCTCGCTGCCTCCGAGGTTAGTTGTCGGGTTCGGGTCGAAAGGATTACCCTACTCACTCGCGTGAGACTCACCCCTGACGAGCTGTGGATCCCTCGTTCCCAGGCGGGATTCGGCACTCTCCAAGTCGGGCAGTTGTAACCAGCGCAAGGTAACCGCAAAGCTACAGTAATTATAACTTTGAGCTTGCCTGACAGTCAACTCCAACGAAAAGCGTATTCCCACTACAGGACAGCCGCAGTCACTCCCCCGTCGACCTGAATCGTCGTGCCCGTGATCTGGCGCGCCGGCTTGGAGGCAAGAAACACGACCAGCGCCGCTACGTCTTCGGCCGTGCCCATGTGGCCGACCGGTATGCGCCCGTTCTCTTCGGCGACAACCTCATCATAGGGGCGGCCTTCTGTCGTCGCCCTCGTTCGCATTAGCGACTCGATACGACCCGTCAGCGTGGGCCCCGGACAGACGTTGTTGACAAGGATATTATCCGGCCCAAACTCGCGGGAAAGCGTCTTGGCAAGCCCAATGACGGCCAGCCGCGACGCGTTGGACAATATCAGGCCGTCCAACGGCTGCTTCACGGCATAGGAAGTGATGTTGATTATTCTGCCGCCGCCCTGCCTCCTTAGGTGAGGAAGCGCCGCGCGGATCGTGCGTACCGCGCTCAAGAAGTTCTGGTCGAGGGCGGCCTGCCAGGCTTCGTCAGAATGCTGATCGAACGTCCCGAAGGGAGGACCGCCAGCGTTATTGACGACAATGTCGAGCCGTCCAAAGTGGTCCACCGTCTGCGCGACGAAACCGCTTATCTCGTCCGCGCGCGCCATATCGCAGGGCACCGCCAGCACGTCGACGCTTGCAGCGCCTCGTATCTCGTTCGCGGCCTCTATGAGCGGTTTCTCATTGCGCGCGCAGATCGCGACCCCGCATCCCTCGCGGGCGAGGCCCATAGCAACCGCCTTGCCGATCCCTCGGCTGGCGCCGCCCACTAGGGCCACCTTACCCCTAAGCTCAAGCTCCATGACGCCTCCTCAGTCGATGCTCATCCTAAGCCGGTGCCCGATCTGAGCCTGCCGATTCCTCGACACTGAGACCTTTCACCCTTTCCCAGATGAGGTCGCTTACCCGCTCCACGGGCAGGCTGGCGTCCACCACCATCCACCGCTCCGGCTCCTCAGCCGCCAACAGTCGAAACCCGGCGTGCACGCGCTCGTGAAACTCCCTGCTCTCCTGGCCGATGCTGTCCCACTCCGTTCCTCCCGCCTGGCGGCTCAAGCCGACATCGACGGGAAGCTCCAAGAGGATGGATAGGTCTGGGCGCACCCCTGCGCTGGCCAGCTCGTTGGCTGTGGCTATCGCCGCCAGGTCTAGCCCGCGTCCGTGCCCCTGATAGGCCACCGTCGAATCGCTGTAGCGGTCGCAGACAACGGTCTCGCCGCGCTCCAGCGCCGGCCGAATTACCTCAGCCACATGCTGGGCACGGTCCGCGAGGATCAGCAGAAGCTCCGTCTCAGGCTCCAGACCAGGATGGAAAATAATCTCGCGCAGCTTCTCGCCGAGGCTGGTGCCGCCTGGCTCTCGCGTTACCCGGACCCTCCGGCCCAGACGTTCCAGCCGCTTCTGCAGCAGTTGGGCCTGGGTGGTCTTCCCTGCTCCTTCACCACCCTCGAACGAAATAAAGGTGCCGCGCGTTCTGGTGGAAGGCGTCTCCCTCGCCATCCGCGGCCGCCCTACTCTTCCTCGGAGGACGCCTGTCCGTCCTCCCGGAAGATATGAACGCGGCGCTGCGGTTCACGCCCGCGGCTGCGCGACGCCAGACTGTACCGCTGAGCCAGTTGATGCTGGAGCCGCCGGATGTACGAGTTCTGCGGCGAAAGCTCAATCTCGCCGTCGCCGGCTATGATATCCGAGATCGCCTTCTCCGCCTCCTGCAGCGCGGCCGCGACCGGGTCGAACTCACCCTGATCGCCCCGCAACGCCAGCAAGCTCTGCTCCATTTGCGAGATCGTGTTGTTCCTGAGGACATAGATTGGAAGGCCGCGTGCCTCTGCCTCCCGCAGCGCCTGTGGCTTACGCCGGTAGAACGCTCGCAGAGTCACGACAACGTCGGCCTCGCCCAAATGATCGCTCACCGTCGCCGAGGACGCGGTCTGCCTTATCGCCAGCTCCAGCCGCTTCCGGGAGACGCCGAAGGGATAGACTCGCCGCGTCAGGCTTGTCGGTCGCGTCGGTGCCGCCGCCCCGAACGTCTCCAGCGCGCCTCTTTCCCCCACCAGATCGGTTTGACTGAGCCGTCTCACTCCCCCCTCCGCTTCGAGCTCGCGCACCTCCGCCGGCACGCGGAAACCCCGCAAGATGGCGTCGACCGTCTCCGCGACATTCTGATGGACGGCCACCCGGTCGAAGGTCTGGATCTCCACCACAACGTCGAAGGTCGGCGGCGCCTTACGCTCCAGAATCGACTTCTGTGTCCTGCGCCGGCGCGCCTCCTCGTCGCCCAGTGTCACCGATTGTATCCCGCCGACCAGGTCCGCGAGAGTCGGGTTCATCATCAGGTTCTCCAGGGAATTGCCATGAGCCGTAGCCACCAGTTGCACGCCCCTCTCGGCGATCGTACGGGCGGCGGCCGCTTCCAGCTCAGTCCCGATCTCGTCGATGACAATGACCTCCGGCATGTGGTTCTCCACCGCCTCGATCATCACGGCGTGCTGCTTGTTGGGGGTCGACACCTGCATGCGGCGGGCGCTTCCAATGGCGGGATGGGGGATATCGCCGTCGCCCGCGATCTCGTTCGACGTATCGACGATGACAACGCGCTTATTCAGGTCGTCGGCGAGCACGCGCGCGACCTCCCTCAGCATGGTCGTCTTTCCCACGCCCGGTCTTCCCAGAAGAAGCGTGCTCTTGCCCGTGCGGATGATATCCTCGATGACTCTCATCGTGCCGAACACGGCCCTGCCCACGCGACACGTGAGCCCCAGGATGCGGCCGCGACGATTTCGCATAGCGGAAATGCGATGTAGCGTCCGCTCGATGCCGGCACGATTGTCGTCTCCGAACTCGCTGATCCGCGCAACGACGTGGTCGATGTCTTGTGCCCTCACTTCGATGTCGCTGAGCGCCGACTCGCGACCCGGATAGCGCGCCTCCGGCAACCGCCCCAGATCGAGCACAACCTCCAGCAGCTCGTGGTTGCCCTCTTGCTCCCTCAAGGCTCTGCTGATGTGAGGAGGAAGAGCATCGATGAAGAGGTCAAGATCGTCGGTTATCTGTTTGTCCAACGTCTCCTCCGCCGCGTCGGCGGTCAAATGGCATGGGCCAACTGATGCGCCTTGACGGTAACAGCCGTGCGCTTCGCCAGCACGCAGTACTCCGGTCCCTCCTGGAAGCCGCGTTGCAGCAGGTTCGTCGCCAAGTTCGTCGCGTATTTCGGAACCAGCGTGAGGACCTGACTTCTCCCCGACAGCCGCTCGACGACTAAGTTCAGAAGCGCCTCTCCGCTCGGCTCACCGGGATGGGCAAGAAGGTCAAACCGCCCGACCTCCGACTGAACCGCCGCGCGAAGCCAGGCGGTGACACGCTTGTCCCGCTCGACCACCAACTGCGACGCTCCACGCCCCAGCCAGTGTCGGTCTTGCGCAGCCTTCCACTCGATGAAGGTCACGGCTTCCGCGCGCCGCACGGGCTCCGGCACGGCCGCATTGTACAGGTGAAACAATGACAGCTCGTCGGCGCGCTGCATCTTGCGTAGTGGCGGGTCGGCGTCCCCATCGGCGGGAACGATTGTCGGCGCCAACGAGGAGAACAATTGCTCCCTTACGTACTCCGTGAAGCCTATTTTGCGGGCAAGGGGGAGAATTGTGCTGCCAGCGGCCAGCCTGAGGAAGACCTTCTCAACGCCGGAGCGCGTCGCGTCTCTCAGCGCCTCGTCCAGCAGCCCTACGCAGACGGCGCCGTCGTCTTCGGCGGCATTGATTAGGCAGTCCAGCTCCCAGGCTCTGGCGGAGCCCCGCCGTCTCGCCGACACCAGCCCCCGCAGCGTCGCCCCCTTGACGCTGATCCACGTGCGACAGCCCGTGGCGAATGAGAACCACTGCTCCAACGCGCGCTCCAGGGGGTGCGGAGCAGCGTCGGCCTTGCCCATGCGCTCGCGGGTCTTCGCTTCGTTAGGGTAGACTCGCCCATCGAAGGCGACCAGCGCCACTAAGTCGGTAGGCCGAACCGCTCTCGCAACTGTCATAAGGCCGTCGAGAGTGCGCCCGCTTCTTGCCTGGCCTCCGCCCTCGACAATGCCATCTCCAGAAAGTAGCGATGGAGGCGGAGGTCCAAAGTGAGCTCAGGGTGAAAGGCGGTAGCCAGGAGGTTCTCCTCGCGGGCCGCCACGACGCTTCCGTTCTCAAGGCTGGCGAGCGCCTCCACTCCCGGTCCCATCTCGAGAAGAACAGGAGCTCTGATGAACACTGCCCGAAATGCCGGCGGGCCGAGGACAGGGACATCGACGTCCGCTTCGAAACTGTCGACCTGCCGCCCTACACCGTTCCTTCGCACCGAAATGTCCATTACCGCCAGCGAGGGGAGGCCCAAATCCGTCGACCGTTTAGCGAGCACGATCATCCCGGCGCAGGTACCCCAGATCGGGAAGCCCCTGCCCGCCATCTCACGCAGCGGCGCCAGCAAGGCGAACTCCGCCATGAGATGACTGATGGTCGTGCTCTCGCCGCCGGGGATGACCAGACCGTCCAAACCCGCCAACTGCTCCGGCAACCTGATGGCAACCGCAGCCACGTCCAGCGCGGTAAACGCCTGAATGTGCTCGGCGAATGATCCCTGGAGTGCGAGCACGCCGATGCGTGTCATGCCTGTCCGCAAACTACCAGCCTCGACTGGCTAGGAGAGCCTCTTCGGGGATTTCCTTCATGTCCAAGCCGGGCATCGCTCCGGCGAGCCCCTTGGACACCTCTGCGATGATCTTGGGGTCGTCGTAGTGCGTCACCGCCTTGACGATAGCGGCTGCGCGCTGAGCAGGGTCTTCCGATTTGAAAATGCCTGAGCCGACAAACACGCCATCGGCGCCCAGTTGCATCATGAGGGCAGCGTCGGCCGGCGTGGCCACGCCCCCGGCGGCGAAGTTCACGACAGGCAAGGCGCCCGCTTCATTAAGCTCCTTGACCAACTCATATGGAGCAGCCAGCGCCTTCGCCTCGGCCATCAGCTCATCCTTGGGCAGCCCCTTGATGCGCCGGATGCCGTCCATCACCGCCCGCATGTGGCGAACCGCCTCCACGATATTGCCGGTCCCGGCCTCGCCTTTCGTCCGCACCATGGCCGCGCCCTCGCCGATGCGACGCAACGCCTCACCCAGGTCGCGGCAGCCGCAGACAAAGGGAACCGTGAACGCCTGCTTATCAACGTGGTGCACCTCATCGGCAGGCGTGAGAACCTCGGATTCGTCGATGTAGTCGACTCCCAATGCCTCCAGCACCTGCGCCTCGACGAAGTGCCCGATGCGGCACTTCGCCATCACGGGGATGGTAACCGTCTCCATGATCCGGACGATGACTTCGGCGCTCGCCATACGGGCGACGCCGCCTGCCGCCCGAATGTCGGCGGGCACACGCTCCAGGGCCATCACCGCGCAGGCGCCGGCGTCCTCGGCTATCTTCGCCTGCTCGGGCGTCACCACGTCCATGATGACCCCACCCTTAAGCATTTGGGCCAGGCCTCTCTTTACGGCCCAGGTTCCTTTTGCCTCAACCATGACCTCGCCGTCCCCGATTACTCCTAGCTTTCCATCGTAATTCTACTACCCCCGTCCGAGGCGACGCAACCCGAACGCTGGGTCGTGTATGCCTTACATCATCCGGAACTCCACAACGAAGAACCCTTGCGTCCCTTGTTTGACAGACCATTCTGGGTAACCTAGAATCGAATCGTCTAGAGTCGCGACAAACGGACCAGCCGAATGACCTCGTCTGCGAGGTTATCGCTTCCTTGACGAGCGCTATGAAATACTTCTGGGCCGTCTCCTCCTCGGTGCTCGGGGCGGCGGTACTCTTGTATAGCCTACTGCAGCCCGATCGGCCCATCATTGGGATCATTTTCGGCGTGCTGTTCCTGCTCAACGGCGTCATTCGCCTATACCTCGCCTCGGCGGAGTGAGTGCATCGCCTTGCCGCCCGCGACGGCTCATGCCTCAGAATCGACGCCTGTTGCGGCTTCTCCTTCCGTCAACCTATAATCTGTCTTGCGTCACGAGATGATGGATGCCAACCCTGCCGGATTACGGGAACTAGCCGATGCCTTCGCGCGACCCCACTGCCAAAATGAGGACGGTGTTGGTGCCAACGGACGGCTCTCCCGCCAGCATGGAGGCTGTCGCGCTCGGCTGCAGCATCGCCAAGCGAAACAAGGGCAAAGTCTACGTCGTTCACGTCATAGAAGTGAGGCGCTCCCTGCCGCTCGATGCCGATCTGTCGGGCGACGCGACCCGCGGTGAAGAGATCCTTTCGCAGGCCGAGCGCGTCGCCGACGAGTCGGACTTCGAGGTGGAAGGGGAACTGCTGCAAGCCCGCGAGGCCGGCCACGCGGTAGTTGACGAGGCCGCAGAAAGGGGCGCAGACGTCATCATCATCGGCGTCGAGTCTGAGCAGCCGCTCGGCGGATACCAGTTGGGCAGACTGCCCCAGTACGCGCTTAAGAACGCGCCCTGCCACGTCTGGCTATGGCGACACGTGGCAAAGGAGTGAGATGAAGGTCATCATAATGGGTTGCGGCCGCAGGGGATCCGCTCTGGCGGCCATGTTGGACCAAGAGGGACACGAGGTCACCGTACTGGACGTGGATGCGGCTGCCTTCAGCTTCCTTCCCGACAGCTTCGGCGGCAGCGAGATCGTCGGCAACGGCACCGACGAGGATTCGCTCCGGCGGGCAGGCATCGACCACGCCGACGCCTTCGTCTCGACCACCCGCGGTGACAACCGTAACGTCATGGCGGCCCAAATGGCAAAACACGTCTTCAACGTGCCCCGCGTCATCACCCTGGTGCACGACCCAATTCGGGAAGAGATATATCGCTCGCTTGGCATCCGGACCGTCAGCCCCACACGCATCGTTGCCCACTCGCTGAAGGAAGTCCTGCTGGCGGAAGAGCCGCCGTCCGACGAAGAGGAGGCGCGGCCCCCGCTGGGAGGCCCAGACGGCTCGGGGAGTAGCGAGGGTTAGCTTTGTATATCATCATCGTTGGCGGCGGCAAGATAGGTTACTTCCTGGCGCGGCAACTGCTGGAAGACCAGCATGAGGTGCTCATAATCGAGCAGAACCCCGAGAAGTCGGCGCAGATCGCCGAGGACCTCGGCGAGATCGTCATGCTGGGCGACGGCTGCGAGGCCTCCACGTTGGAACGAGCCGGCATGGCCCGCGCCGACATGGTCATCGCCCTAACCGGCGACGATGAGGACAACCTCGTCGTGTGCCAAGTAGCAAAGCACAAATTCAACGTCCGCCACACGATTGCCCGAATCAACAACCCCAAGAACGAGCGCATCTTCAAGATGCTGGGCATCGACGCCACCATCAGCTCCACTGCCGTCATCCTGGCGCACATCGAACAGGAGTTGCCGTCCCACCCGCTGATTCCCCTCATGACGCTCAAGGGCGGCGGCCTGGAGATCGTCGAGGTGAAGATCCCGCCGGATGCTCAGGTGGTGGGAAGGCCGATCAGGGGGATTCTCCTGCCTCAGCAGTCGCTCATAGTCCTTATCATTGGCCCCGACGGCCAGACCCGGCTCCCCAGCAGCGACACCGTGATCCAGGTCGGCGACGAGGTTGTGGCCGTAACGATGCGTGACAGCGAGGAAGCCCTTCGCTCAGCCCTCGTCGGGGCGACCACCTTCAGAAGATCCTAAAGGGGCGAATACCCTCATGACAAATCGCCTCGCCTACCTCGGGCCCGCCGGCACTTTCAGCGAACAGGCCGCCCTCCTCTCCGACCCGGACGCGCAGCTCATCCCCTTCGCCACCGTGGCCGCCGTGGCGGCAGCCGTCGGCTCCGGCATGGCCGACGAGGGCGTCATGGCCATCGAGAACAGCCTGGAGGGCTCCGTCACCGACACGCTCGACGTCCTCATCCACGAATCCCACCTCTCGATTAGGCGCGAGCTCGTCCTCCCCGTTGAGCTCTGTCTGCTCGCAAAGCCGGGTACCAATGCCGATGAGGTGGAGACCATCTACTCTCATCCCCAGCCGCTCGGCCAGTGTCGGCATTTCCTTGAACGCTGCTTCCCGCGGGCGCGTCTGGAGGCCTCCCTCTCCACCACCGTCGCTGTCGAGCAGATGCTGCAGCAGGACAAGAGCGCCGCTGTCGCCACGCTCCGGGCCGCCGAGCTGTACGGCGTCGCGGTGCTCGCTCAAGCCATCGAGGACAATCGCAACAACGAGACCCGCTTCGTGCTCGTGGCCGCCGGCGATAGCCCGCCCACCGGTCACGATAGAACGTCTATCGCATTCTCCGTCGCCCAGGACCGCCCCGGCAGCCTCGTCGACGTTCTCAAAGAGTTCTCAGAGCGCCAGATAAATCTTGCCAAGATCGAATCGCGCCCCACCAAGCAAGAGCTCGGGAAGTACGTCTTCCTGGTGGACTTGGAGGGTCACCGGACCGACCCCCTGGTAGCGGAAGCCCTGGAAAGAGTGCAAGGGCAGGCCTACTTCTTCAAGATCTTCGGCTCCTACCCGCGCTTTGAACCGCCGCAATCGGCCTCGAAGTGATGCTAATCCGCAGCAAGGAATGATCGCATGCCGGAGCTCCCCGATCTGGAGGCGATCCGCGACTTCCTCAACCAGCGGCTGCCCGGAACCCGAATCGAGGCTGTGCAGCCGCTTATCCCATTCATCGTCCGTCTTCCCGAACAAGAATTCGTTGCTACGCTTGAAGGGAACGTCTTCGAGGAGACGGCGCGGGCAGGGAAGTTCCTCCTATTCCACCTCGCCGGCGGCCATCGCCTGGTCGTCAACGCCATGCTCACGGGCCGCTACCAGTACTGCCTGCCCAGCGAGAGGCGGCGGGCCAAGACCTGCTTCGTTTTCCTGCTGGCAAACGGGCACGAGCTGCGCTACGTCGACGAGAGGCTAATGGGCAAGGTGTACCTGGTCAAGGCCGGCGAGCTTGACAGCGTCCCCCAGTTCGCGGAGATGGGGCCCGACGCCCTCTCCCCGCAGCTCACGGAAGACATCTTCTCGGAGCGGCTGCGGCGCCACAGCGGGCAGATCAAGAACATCCTCACCAACCAGCGCTTCATCGCCGGCATCGGCAACGCCTACTCCGACGAGATCCTGTTCGTCGCCCGCATCCACCCGTACCGAAAGCGGCCGTCGCTTTCCGACGAGGAGGTGAGCAGCCTCTACCGTTCCCTGCGTTCAGTCCTGGAGTGGGCCATTCCCCAAATCGAAGAGCGGATAGGTGACAAGCTCCCGCTGGAGGAGGTGCGCGACTTTCTGCGCGTGCACCGTCGCGGCGGCGAGCCCTGCCCCGTCTGCGGCGGCCGCATCACCGATATCACCGCCGGCAACCGTGTCACCAGCTTCTGCCGAACCTGCCAGAACTAGGAGTACGCACGCTCCCACCACAGCGACGCCAGGCAGCAAAAAGGGCCTCCCTCGGCCCGGTGTTGTGATGGCGGGAGGCGCGGCCCTTAAGAGAAGCCGTTCGGCACTTCCCAGCCGGGGATAAACTTCTGCCACTCCGACTGATGTTCAAGGTAATCGTAGAAAAGGTAGTAGGCCGTTGCCGGCGGCCGCCTCGGCTGGCGTAGCAGCCGCATGTGCGCCTCGTGCGGCAGCTTTCCCGCCTTGTGGTGATTACAGGCCTTGCACGCCGAGACAAGATTCTCCCAGACGTGCTCCCCGCCCTTGTTCCGCGGTATCACGTGATCCAGCGTCAGCTCGCGGATGCGCTTGCCGCAGTACTGGCACGTGTAATGGTCGCGGTTGAATATCTCCTTGCGCGTAAGACGCATCTGCGGCCGCGGCCTCTTGATCAAGTACACAAGGCGGATCACCGAAGGCAGGGAGAAGCGATACGTGGGGCTGCGCAGGAAGCCGCTGTTATGCTCCAGCACCTCCGCCTTGCCGCGATCCACCAGCACGAAGGCGCGTCTGGCATTGCAGACATTGAGCGGCTCGTAGTTCTGATTGAGAACCAGTACCGGGGAACTAGCCATCGCCGTTCGAACTCAAGAGACTTGTCTTTTCGAAAGAATGATAACAAAACGCAGGAAGGCGGGGCAACCAACGTGGCAAGAACGCGGGACGAGGCCCTACAGGCTTTGCACCGCGTTGTTGAACTCGGCGGGCAGGACTCGTGTGAGAACCGGTATCCCGTGCAGGAACAGCGGGCCGAGCGTCGACTGGTCGATTGTGTTCCTCAGGTCCCACGCCGGGAAAGTGACGAAGAGGATGAGAAGCAGTTCCACCACCACCATGCCCTTCACGAACCCGAACGCCGCGCCCAGCACGTGGTCGAACGTGCCCAGCATCAAGAGCGATGCCGTCTGCTTCAGAATCATCGCCGCAAGCTGACCGGCAAGGAAACAAGCGCCGAAGATAACCAGGAAGGCGATGATCTCCGGCGCATGGTCGGCGTCCACCGCCAGCCTGACGTCGTCGGCCAAGTCCTTGTAG
>JBEKDP010000033.1:0-11403 GCA_050014295.1 Dehalococcoidia bacterium
CGACGAGGACATACTCAAGCTCGACGTCGAGGCGTCGCTGCGGGCGCGGGACGTTCCGGGCGGCACGGCGCCGAATCGCGTGGCGGAAGCGCTGGCGGAAGCGCGACGGCGGCTCGACCGGCGCGCGGACGGGGAGAACGGTGGCTGAGGGCATCAAGGTCGCTCCGTCTATCCTCTCCGCCGACTACCTGCGATTGGGCGAGCAGGTGCGGGAGGCTGAGGCCGCGGGCGCCGACTACATCCACGTCGACGTGATGGACGGCCATTTCGTGCCCAACATCAGCATCGGCTCCGTGATCGTGCAGGCGGTCCGCGGCGTCACCGCCCTGCCGCTGGACGTCCACCTGATGATCGAGGAGCCGGAGCGGCACGTCGAGACGTTTGCCCGCGCCGGCGCCGACATCCTGACCGTGCATCCGGAGGCCAGCCCGCATATCCACCGCGTCGTCGAGATGATCAGACGCCTCGGCGCGCGGCCAGGCGTGGCGCTCAATCCCGGCACTCCCCTTTCGATGCTCGAGGACGTGCTGGCGGACGTGGACTTGGTGCTGATCATGAGCGTCGATCCCGGCTTCGGCGGGCAGGAGTTCATCGAGGAGGTGCTCCCCAAGCTGCGCCGCCTGCGCCGCCTGCTCGACGACGCGGGCTCGGCGGTAGAGGTGGAGATAGACGGCGGCATCACGGCGGAGACGGCGCCGCGCTCCGTTCAGGCGGGGGCGCGGGTGCTGGTGGCGGGGACAGCGATCTTCAACCAGAAGGCCAGCATCGCGGAGAACATGGCGCGGCTGCGGAAGAGCATCGAAGGGGCTTAGGAGAAGACGTGACGGTCGTCTGCCGGGGGAATGGTCTAGCTGATCGCCTTCGATTGGGTGCGCAGGCAGCGGGTGCAAACGTTGAGCCGCGTTGCCTTGCCACCGAGGTAGACAGTCTGCTTGTGGACGTTGGGCCGGAAGAAACGGTTCGTGACCGGCGCCTTCCGCTCCCAGCGACCGGTGTGCCGGTGACGGATGTTGCGACCGAACATCGTGGTCTTGCCGCAGATGTCGCACTTTCCGGCCATCAGGTTCGATCCTTTGCGTGGGCCAACGGTTCTTTGCTAGAATTCGTTTGCCATCTTAGCATGAGCACCAGCCGGAGGCAAGCTTCCCATTGACCAGCGCTGAATCGGACGGCCGTGCCGTGGAACGCACCGCCTCACGCGGCAGCGGCACGCAGACGGCAACGCACTCCGGGCAGGAGCTCAGAGAGATGTTCGCCGCGGCAACGACCTGGCTGGAGCGCAACGCCGAGGCGATAAACTCCATCAACGTCTTCCCTGTCCCCGACGGCGATACCGGCACCAACATGTACCTCACCATGCGCGCTACGATGGACGAGGCCTACGAGAGCGGCAGCGACGCCGCCGGCGTGGTGGCCAAGGCGATGGCAAAGGGCGCGCTAATGGGCGCACGCGGCAACTCCGGCGTCATTCTCTCGCAGGCGCTGCGCGGCCTGGCGAACAGCCTCTCCGACAAGGACCGCTTCGACGGCGTGGACTTCGCTGCCGCGCTGGACGAGGCGGCTCTCAGTGCCCAGCGGGCAGTGAGCCACCCGGTGGAAGGCACCATACTCACCGTTATGCGCGAGGTGGCAGCCGCCGCCGGCAGCCGCTCGCGGAAGCTGGGCAGCAGCCTGAAGAGCGTCCTCGCGTCCGCCGTCGAGGCCGCCAAGGACGCGGTGGCGAAGACGCCGACACTGCTCCCCGTACTGCGGGAGGCGGGCGTTGTCGATGCCGGCGGCCAGGGGCTTTACGTCATACTGGAGGGAGCGCTGCGCTACCTGCGCGGCGACCTCGCGTCTCTGGCGCCGCTCGCCATCCAGGACCCCGAGCGGACATGGCTGAAGGCGACGCTGGCACTGCACGACGGCGGCGCGACCAGCTACGGGTACTGCACCGAGTTCCTCGTGATGAGCGAGAAGCTGGACGCGAAGACCACGCTGGACCGGATGGTGGAGTTGGGCGACTCCGTCCTCGTGGTGGGTGACGAGAGCCTGCTGCGGGTGCACTTACATACCTCCGAACCAGGCGCGGCGATCGGCTACGGCACCTCCCTGGGAAAGATCACCGACGTGAAGGTCGAGAACATACAGTTACAGGCGGACGAGTTCGCCGTCAGGGCCCGCGCCGGCTACGAACCGGACCTCTTCTCTGTCGGCACGGTGATCGTCGCTTCCGGCAGAGGGCTGGAGGAGGTGTTCCGCAGCCTTGGCGCCACCGCGATTGTATCGGGAGGCCAGACCACAAACCCAAGCATTCAGCAGATCCTGGCGGCGATAGATTCCTGCCCTCAGAACGACATCATCCTCTTGCCGAACAACAAGAACGTCGTCCTTGCCGCCGAGCAGGCGGCGCACCACAGCAAGAAGAACGTCAAGGTCGTAAACAGCGTGTCGATACCGCAAGGCATGGCGGCGCTCCTGGCTCTCAACCTGGAAAAGGGGCTGGACGAGAACGCCGTCATCATGGGCGAGGCGCGACAGCAGGTCGGGACGATCGAGGTGACCAGGGCGATAAGAAGCACCAAGATCGACGGGCTGCGGATTCAAGAAGGCCAGGCGATAGCGCTCCTCGATGGGAAGCTCGCCGTCGTCGAGGCCACCGCCGCCGACGCCGTGCGCGCCTCGCTGAAGCGGATGGTCACGACGCAAACGGCTCTTGTCACAATCTACTACGGCGGCGATGCCACCAAAGAGGACGCGCAGACTCTGGCAGACGACGTGGCCGCCGAGCACCCTTCCCTTGACATCGAAGTGGTTTACGGCGGTCAGCCCCACTACAGCTACATTGTCTCCCTGGAGTGACCCACACCACACAGGAGCCCAACATCAATGACCGTTAGGGTGGTCACCGACAGCACGGCGGACCTCTCGCCCGATGTCGTGGCGGAGCTTGGGATCACCGTCATCCCGCTGCTCGTCCTCTTCGGGAACGAGGCGCTCCGCGACGAGATCGACATCACGACGGAGCAGTTCTTCCAGCGACTGGTCTCCAGCCGCGTCCACCCCAGCACCTCCCAGCCCCCCGTCGGCGCGTTTCAGGAAGTGTACGAGAAGCTGGCCAAAGAGACCGACGCTATCGTCTCCATCCACATTGGGGCGAAGATGTCCGGCACGGTGGCGGCGGCAATCGTCGCGCGTGACTCCTTGAAGACGAAGACTCCCTGTCGCATCGAGGTCGTCGATGGCTGCGGCGTCACGCTGGGACTAGGGTTTGCCGTCATCGCGGCCGCAAAGGTGGCGAAGGCCGGCGGCAGCGTCGAGGCGGTGGTCGCGGCGGCGAACTCCGTGGCCGGCCGGCAGCACACTATCGTCCTTCTCGACACGTTGGAATACGCTCGCCGCGGCGGGCGGATTAGCCGCGTTGAGGCGGTCCTGGGCAACCTGCTCAAAATCAAAGCGATCATAACTATCCAGGACGTGGCGCGGCCCCTGAGCCGGGCGCGGACGCGGGCCGGCGGCCTGAAGCGCCTGTTCGAGCTGGCCATGTCCTACCCAGAGATCGTCGACGTAGGCGTCGTTTACGGGACCACGCCGGAGGACGCGGAGATGCTGGCGGGCTGGACGAGATCGCACCGCCCCGGCGTGCCCGTCTACGTCGGCCCCCTGGGACCGGCGCTGGGCGTGCACGCCGGTCCCGGCATCATGGCCATGATCGTCGTCGAGGGAGAGAAAACGGAAGCGCGAGCTTGAACCCACCGGAAGCCCAACTGCGCAACATCCTCGACCTGGAACGACGCAAGAACTACGCCGATACGGCCGTCATGGGGGGCCTCGACCGCTATCTGAAGCGGCTCATCGAGCGCAACAGCCTCACGCCGGTCTCCCCCGCAATGCAATCGATCATGGCGCTGCCGTCGCATGGCTACGCTTCCCTGAGCCGCGAGCAACGGCAGCGGTGGCTGGCGTGGGCGGTCAACCTGCTCAGCCAGCCGGCGGGCTCGGGTCAGTTGAAGCCGCCGTCGTTGAAGGCAACCAAGCCAAGGAAGGCCACACCGGCGACGGCCGTCGCCGCCTCGAGGCCCGCGGCCGAAACGCCTGCGCCTCGGACGGGTCTCGAAGCGTCCATCTCAACCATCCGCGGCGTGCGCACGGCGCTGGCGGAGAAGTTCGCCCGCCTCGACGTTCGGACAGTGCGCGACCTGCTCTACTTCTTCCCCCGCCGTCACAACGATTTCGCGCAGATCCGCCCGATAGCGGAGCTGGTCGTCGGCGATGAGCAAACGGTCATCGGCACGGTGTGGAGCGCGTCAGAGACGGGGATGGGACGGCGTCTGCGAGGCACGGAAGCGCTCGTGGGAGACGAGACGGGGGTTATGCGCGTCGTCTGGTTCAACCAACCGTATCTGGCGCGCCAGCTCCGCACCAACTCCCGCATCGTCCTCGCCGGCAAGGTGACCTTGTTCAAGGGGCAGAAGACGCTGGAGAACCCGGAGTACGAGCCGCTGGAGTCGGAGGAACTAGTGCATACCGGGCGCCTCGTGCCGGTCTACCCCTCCACGTCCGGGCTACCGCAACGAACGGTCCGCCGGTTGGCGAAGGAGGCGCTCGACGGCTGCGTCGACCTTCTGCCGGAGATGCTGCCGCCCGATTTGCTCACGCGCGCTCGCCTCTTGCCGCGAACGACGGCGGTCCGCCATATGCACTTCCCCGACGGCTGGGACGATCTGCGGGCGGCACGCCGGCGGCTCGCCTTCGATGAACTGATACTGATCCAGATAAGCGTCCTCAGCCGCCGGCGCGAGTTCCAAGAGCGGGGGCTCGCGCAGCCGCTTTCCTTGCCGGAGGAGGCGCGCAGAGGCTACGTCGAGTCGCTGCCCTTCCGCCTCACCGGCGCCCAGGAGAAGGCGATGCGTCAGACGCTGGCGGATGTCGGCCAGGAGCGCCCGATGAGCCGCCTTCTTCAGGGAGACGTGGGCAGCGGCAAGACCGTCGTCGCGGCGGCCGCGCTGCTGGCGGCGGCGGCCTCCCACGCGCAGGGGGCAATGATGGCCCCCACGGAGATACTGGCGGAGCAGCACTTTCGCACTCTCTGCAGCATCCTTTGCGGCGAAGACAGGCCGGCGCCGCTCGCCGAGCTCGACGCCCCCTACCTGGGCCGGTCGCTGCGGTTGGCGCTCCTCACCGGCAGCGTCCCGGCGCCCGCCAAGAAGGAGATCCGCGAGGCGATAGCCAGTGGCAACATCGACATCGTCGTCGGCACTCACGCCGTCATCCAAGGCGGCGTCAGCTTCCAGTCTCTGGGGCTGGCCGTCGTCGACGAGCAGCACCGCTTCGGTGTCATGCAGCGGGCAGCGCTGCGAGAGAAAGGGCAAAACCCACACCTGCTGGTGATGACCGCCACGCCCATCCCACGCACTCTTACTCTGACCATCTACGGAGACCTCGATATCTCCGTCATCGATGAGATGCCGCCGGGTCGCAAGCCGGTCGAGACGCGCTGGGTGGCGCCGGAGGAAAGGGAGGGGGCCTACGAGTTCGTGCGCGGGCAGGTGGCCCAGGGGCGTCAGGCGTTCATCATCTGCCCGCTGATCGAGGAGTCGGAGACGCTGGCGACGCGCGCCGTAGTGCAGGAGTTCGAGCGACTCAGCAGCGAGGTCTTCCCCGACGGGCGGCTGGGGCTGCTCCACGGCCGCCTGGGCAGCCAGAAGAAGGAGGCGGTCATGCGCGACTTCCGCGACCATCGCCTGGACATATTGGTATCCACGGCGGTGGTGGAGGTGGGCGTCGACATCCCCAACGCGACGGTCATGCTGGTCGAAGGGGCGGACCGGTTCGGGCTGGCGCAGCTCCACCAGTTGCGGGGGCGCGTCGGCCGCAGCGACATCCAGAGCTACTGCCTCCTTCTTTCCGACAGCCCTTCCGCAGAAGCCCGGGAGCGCTTGCAGCTCGTCGAGAAGACGCAGGACGGCTTTGCCCTGGCCGAGGCGGACCTTCGCCTGCGCGGCCCCGGCGAGTTCTTCGGCACGCGGCAGAGCGGTCTCCCCGACCTGAAGGTGGCGCAACTCTCCGACGTGCCGCTGATCGAGCTCGCCCGCGCCGAGGCGTCGCGCCTGCTGGAGGGCGACCCCGAGCTCGGCCGGCCGGAGCACGGCGCGCTCAAGGCAGAGGTGGCACGTCTCTGGGAACGAGTGACGGCGGAAACCCACTAGCAAGCCTCATCCGGCCAACGATGGTAGAATGCGATGACAGAATGGTGAAGGTGACTATTATCCTCGGAATCATCTGGCATGGGTAAAGCGGATCTCCACATCCACAGCGCCTGCGGCGACGGCATGGCGACCACTGCGCAGCTCCTGGACTACGTGGAGCGGGAGACCGACCTCTCGGTCATCGCCGTTACGGACCATGACGATCTGAAGGGGGGCCTCCAGGCGCGAGAGGAGTGGGCGCGCGGTAGTTACCGCTTCCAAGTGATTGCCGGCGAGGAGGTCACCAGCCTGCAGGGGCATTTGCTCGCCCTGTTCATCGAGGAAAAGGTGCCTAGCCTGAAGCCACTGCAGGAGACGCTAGAGGCGATACACCGTCAGGGAGGGCTCTGCATCATCCCTCACCCGCTGAACTGGCTCACACGCAGCATCGGCCAGCGGAGCATGGAGAAGGTGGCACAGCAGCGCGGCAGCGGCGTCTACTTCGACGCCATGCAGACGGGGAACTGCTCGCCGGGCTCACGCGTCGCCCAGAAGAAGGCCCTCCGCCTCAACCGAGAGCTCTACCATCTGCCGGAGGTCGGCGGCAGCGACGCCCACTTCCTGGCGGCGGTAGGAAGCGCCTATACGCTGTTCGAGGGCGATGGCGCCGAGGACCTGCGACGCGCCATCCTCAACGGTACTACACGGGCCGAGGTCGGGCGCTACCCTTCCATCGCCCAGATCGGCTACGGCACCTTCCTGCGACAGCAGTGGCGCGGGATAGTCGTCACTCCGAAAGCAGCAGGGTGGGTGCCGACGATCGTCAGCTTTGTCAAACGGTTCAAGCCATGAAGATCGCTCTCGTCTCACCCTATGACTTCGCGGTGCCCGGCGGCGTGAACAACCACATCGAGCACCTGCGGGACAACTTCCTGAGGTTGGGACAGGAGGTGTGCGTGATCGCCCCTTCCTCGCGTCCCTCCGCGCACCGACCGGAGGAGCGCGTAATCCCCATCGGCCGGGCTGTCGGCGTGCCCGCGGCCGGCTCCGTGGCGCGCATCACTCTCTCGCTGCGCCTGGCGCCGAAGGTGAAGCAGGCACTCCAGGCAGAGCAGTTCGACATCGTCCACGTTCATGAGCCGTTCGCGCCTTTTCTCCCCCTTCAGGTCCTGCGGCTCTCGAACTCGACAAACGTGGCCACGTTCCATGCGGCAAAAGAGAGCGGAAGCAACCGCTGGTATTTGTACGGGCGGCATGTCCTGCGGCGTTGGTTTCGGCGCCTGCACGGCAAGATCGCCGTCTCGGTGCCGGCTATGCATCTGATAAGCCGCTACTTCCCGGGCTATTACAACATCATTCCTAACGGCGTCGACGTCGAGCACTTCTCGTTGGAGCGACCTCCCATGCCGCAGTACGCGAACGGGAAGCTGAACATTCTGTTCGTCGGCCGCCTAGAGAAGCGGAAGGGCGTCAAGTACCTGCTGCAGGCGTTCGCCACGGTGAAGAAAGAGATGCCGAACACCCGCCTGCTGATAGTCGGCCCGCCCACACGGGCCGCAGGCGGCTACAAACGCTGGGTGAGGGAGACGGGGCTGCCGGACGTGGAGTTTGTGGGCTACGTGTCCTACGATGACCTGGCGCGCTACCATCACACTGCGGACGTCGTCTGTGCGCCGGCTACCGGCAACGAGAGCCAGGGGATCGTTCTCCTGGAGGCGATGGCGGCGGGCAGACCGTTGATAGCGAGCAACATCGAGGGCTACGCCAGCGTCCTCACGCACGGTGTCGAGGGTCTGCTGGTGATGCCAAAGGACGCCGGCGCGCTGGCCGCCGCTCTTCTGGAGCTTCTCGCCGACCCGACGCGACGGCAGGAGATGGCTGACAAAGGCCGGCTGCGGGCCCAGGAGTTCCGCTGGGAGAGGGTATCACAACGAGTGCTCACCTACTACGAGCAGCTTCAGTACCAAGGCGAGTCGGAGCCGTGAGCAGGCCAGCGCAACCAAGTCGTAGGGCGACGTTCACGCTCGTCCCCCACAAGCTGCCGCCGGGGCTGACGGAGCCGGTGGGCCGGGCGCTGGCCAGGACGGGCGTCACGCCGAACATGATAACGTCCCTCGGGCTGGCCGGGGCTGTCGGCGCCTCCGTGCTCGTCGCTCGCGGCGAGTTCCTCGCCGGCGGCCTGGTTATGCTGGCGGCGGCGGCGCTCGACCTCCTCGACGGCATCGTCGCCCGCGCCAGCGGCAAGGTGACGGCGTTCGGCGGCGTCTTCGACTCCGTCGCCGACCGTCTGTCGGAGGCGGCTGTCCTCGGCGGGCTTCTGTTTCGGTTCGCCAGCGAGGGCCGGCGCGAGGAGATAATGCTCGTCTTCGCCGCCGTCGTCGGGTCGCTGCTCGTTAGCTACGTGCGCGCGCGGGCGGAGGCGGCGGGAGCCGAGTTGCGGGAGGGGCTTTTCACGCGGCCGGAGCGAGTCATCGTGCTTGGCATCGGCCTAATCGTCGACCAGCCACGGATCGCTCTCTGGATACTCGCGGTGCTTGCCAACCTCACCGTTCTCGAGCGCGTTTGGGTCGTCCGGCGGCGGCTGCGGGAAGTGGAGCGCGAGGCGGAGCCCGCCGGCAAACGCTAATCGAGGCATGATGTGATACCGCTGCGCGACCAGGAGTACCTGCGCGACCGGTTCGCCCGTGAGTTGACCGGCGCCGTCCGCGTCGACTACTTCACGCAGCGCCAGTTGCCCATCTTCATCCCCGGCCGCGAGGAGTGCCCCTACTGCGAGGACGCGCAGACGATGCTGAAGGAGCTGGCGGCCCTGTCCGAGAAGATAGCCCTGAGCGTGCACGAGTTCTCGGAGTCGCTGGCGGAGGCGGCCCGCCTGCATGTGGACAAGGTGCCGGGAACGGTCATCAGGGGCGCCATCAACCGCCCCGTCCGCTTCTTCGGGTTTGCGGCCGGGCAGCAGTTCCCGGCGTTCGTCGAGGGCATCGTCGACGCCTCACGCGGCAAGGCCAGCCTGTCGACGGAGACGGTGCGCCAGTTGCGCAAGCTGCAGAAGACGGTCGCCCTGCAGGTATTCGTTACGCCGGAGTGCCCCCACTGCCCGGAGATGACGCGCCTGGCGCACAGCATGGCACTGGAGAGCGCGCGCGTCGGCGTCGACGTGGTGGAGATCAGCGAGTTCCCCCGCCTGGCGGGGCGCTACCGGGTGCAGGCGGTCCCGACTATGATAGTCGAGGAGCGGGTCGTGCTCGTCGGCGCGATGAGTGAGAGCGATCTCGTGAACAGTATCGTCGACTACGCGCGGGGAAAGACGCTCGCCGGACCGGCCGGACCCGTGGGGGCGTCGACGCCGCTAGGGCAGCCGGCGCAGCCGGCACAGCAGCGTCGGGGGAGCGGACTGATCCTCCCTTGATCCGAACGCATGACACTCGGAGGTCGAACGTTGGAGGCTGATGCGGTGGTAAGCAAAGAGAGCGCAGGGCTGAGCAGTATCTGGGAAAGCCTCGTCGAGTTCGATTTCTCGCGGCCGCTCGCTTTCCTGGCGCTGGCGGCGGCTTTCGTAGTGTCGCGCGTCCCCTGGCTGGGCCTCGGCTACGGCACCGACCCGGATGCCTGGCGAGTGGCGCTCTCCGCCGACCATCTCGTCTCCCACGCCGAGTACCTGCCCTCGCGCCTGCCTGGGTTCCCGCTGGAGGAGTTCGCTACCGCAGCTTTGGTCCGTGCCGGCCCGCTCTGGACTAACCTATCCACCGTGCTGATCTCGCTGGTCGGCGTCTATCTGTTCGCCTGCCTGCTCGTAGCGCTCAGGCTGCCGAGCAAGGGCGCGCTCACTTTCGCCTTCGCCTTCGCGCCGCTGCTCTGGATCAACAGCGTCACCACGATGGACTACATGTGGGCGCTGACCTTCATCCTCGCCTGCTACCTAGCCCTGATCAGACGGCGCTTCCTCGTCGCAGGCCTGTGCTTGGGGCTGGCGGTCGGTTTCCGCCTCACGTCCGTGATAGCGGTGGTGCCGTTCCTGCTCTACCTCTGGCGGGAACGCCAACTCAGGACGGCGCTGCTGCCGTTCTTGGGTGCCGTCGGTATCACGTCGCTGGTAGCCTTCTCGCCGGTGCTGGTGACCTACAAGCTGCGGATGTTCGACTTCTACGACGCGAAGGTGTCCTTCCTTTCGTTCCTGAAGCTGCTGGGAAAGGACACTCTGGGTGTCGTCGGGGCGCTGGCCGTGCTCGGCGGGCTCGCCGTGTCGCTGCCGCGTCTGAAGACGCTGCCCAAAGACGTGCTGCACGACTCGCATCTGCTGCTGTGGGTAGCGATGGCCGCTCTCTTCTTCCTTTCCTTTAGCCGCCTTCCACACGAGGTCGCCTACCTCATACCCATCTTCCCCTTCGGCTTCTTCATAATGGCGCGCTATTTCCGGCGGCCAGTGATGGTGGCCGTTGCTCTGCTCATAGTCGCCGCCGGCTTCATTGACATCACGTCCCCCGGTGACTTGGTCAACCGCGAGACGTTCACCCATGCCCAGATCGGCGCCGGCATGATGCTCTCCGACATCGACACGCTGAAGAACGAGCGCTCCTTCAGCGACGACCTGACCGCCGTCGACATTCCGCCTCACTCCGTAGTGTTCACCGGCTTCATCTACCCGGAGTTCGCCATGCGGAACAAGGACCGGCTGGATCTGGGAATCATCGAGCGCGACCGCAGGGCGATCAGCATGCTGACCGATAGAGGCGAGGCGATCGACAAGGAGAAGGACGTCATCTACGTGTGGCTCCTCAAGTACGACAAGTTCGAGGAGCTGCGCCAGGAGGGGTACCAGTTCTTTTACCTGCACGACGCCGACGCGGGCAACGACGCCGTCTTCGGCTTCCACCCCGCCTACTACGGGGCAACCGAGATCCTGCAAGGTCGAGAGGCCGCGTCGAGCGGAAAGGGCACGGCGAAAACCAACCGGTAACGCCTGCTGCCTGACGTAGAAGCTAGCGCGGGCGACGCGCTACGGCTATACCACCCGCCGTCAGCACCAGCGCTCCCAGGACCACTGAGCCAATGACGATCAGCAGCAGACGATGACTGTTCCCCGTGCTCGCCGTCTGTCCGGTCTCGCCGCCCTGCTGGCCGTTCCCACCCAGCGGCTGCAGGGTCGGCACAGGCTGCGCGGCCTGGCCCCCTTCGGCGGTGGCCTGTTTCGCAGGGAGGCCGACGCTCTGGCGCCAGGCGTTCTCCAGACCGTCTT
>JBEKDP010000034.1:0-11220 GCA_050014295.1 Dehalococcoidia bacterium
TGACCCTAGAGACGTCTCCATAGGCGAGCAGGAGCTCGGCTTGGATGTCTAGCCCTGCTTCAAGTGCCAGCAGCATCTCAACCCTCGCAGCAGCACGAACGGGCGAAATACCGGCGCGTTTCGCAGCGGTTCTCAGAGTGCCACGCCGGATGGCATGGCGCTCCCGCAGCAGTCGTCCAAGCTCCTCCTTCCGCGCTGCCTGAGACCACAGTTCCACCATGAGCGCGGAAGGCCGTTCACTGACGGACGACAGGCCTGCTACCTCGCGCACCTCGTCGAGCAGATTCACAAGCAGTTCGTCCTTGCCTTTGAAGTGGAAGTAGAATCCCCCCTTGGAGTAACCTGCCGCCAAGCAGATATCCTCGACGCTGGTGTCCTCGAATCCCTTTCGAGAGAAGACGCCTAGGGCTGCTTTCATGAGCCTTACCCTTGTGTTCTGGTGTTGCTGTAGCCTTCGGGAGTGTTTAATTCGCATGATGATCTCCACTGGGTTATCGTCCGCGAGTGGCTCCGAGTTAAGGCCAGGGTACCTTGACCGGCGCACTCCGGCCGCCGGACCTGCCCGACGCAGGGACCGCTCCCGCAGTTGTGCCCGCGCCCCGGCGACAGGACTTGACAAAACGCCGACACGTGTCATAATTCATACCGACGGGTCGGTATGCTGTTGAGGCGAGTGGAGAGGGAGGAAGGAAACTCCTAGTTCGGTACCAACGTTGGTACTAGACGTTGCTTGGAGGCGAAGCGTGAAGAAGCACGTTTGGTGGTGGTAGGAGGGACACCACAAGACATCTAGTTGTTCAACGAGGTCAGGTCCTCCCTCCCTAATGGGGATCTGACCGACATCCGACAGCGTCGAAAGCGCCGACCGTCACAGTGCCCCGCAGTAGCGGCTGTTGTTCCCGCTAGACGGCAGTCGCCCCGGGGTTCTGTCTTGGCCTCTCTGTCTCGCCTCGACATCCTCTGTCTCCGCGGTCCTATCCGCGGAGACATCATCTTGCCCCACAAGCATCAGGCGGCGGTTTTCTGCTCCAATCGTTGCTCCCAAAGCGGAAGGCATAGCAAGAACGCTTCCACTACCTTGGGATCAAACTGACTGCCGGCGTTGCCTACTATCTCCTCGCGTGCCTTGTCCACGGGAAGGGCGCGCCGGTAAGGCCTGTTGGATGTCATAGCATCGAAGGCATCTGCGACGGCAAATATGCGCGAGCCAAGCGGCACCGCGTCGCCCTTCAGCCCTTCAGGGTAGCCTCTGCCGTCATAGCGCTCGTGATGAGAGTAGACGATCTGCGCGGCGTTGGAGAGGAACTCCACGTCCTTGAGCATCTCATAGCCGATGGCCGGATGCTTGCGCATCTCTTGCCATTCCTCGGGAGTGAGAGGGCCGGCTTTGTTCAGAATCGCGTCGGAGATGCCGATCTTGCCCACGTCATGCAACAGGGCGGCACGCTCAATGTCTGTCCACTCGTCTGACCCCTTCTCAATCCCCAGATGCCGCGCCATGTCCATCGTATAAACTGTAACGCGACTGGAGTGCCCCCCAGTTTCGGTATCCCGGGCATCTAGGGCAGCGGCCAGCGCCTCGAGGGTCGCGTCGTAAGTTTCCTTCAGGCGTGTGGTCATTGCCAGATTTGCGCGGTTCGCCCGTTCAAGCTGCTCGTTCTTCTTTCTGAGCATCGCGACATGCCGCGCCGTCTTGTCCACATACTGCTTCATCGCGAAGCGCATCATTAGCGGCGGCGCCGCAAAAGCCAGCAGTCCGGCAAGGCCCAGATCCTGGTAGGCGAGGGCCAGCGCCAGTCCCAGGAGTCCAAAGACAATGTAGTGCGGATAGTACCACTGGAACTTTTCTTGCCAGACCATAACTGGGCTCCGCCCCGTCGCCAGCCCAGCTATGCTGGAAACGAGGAAGGTCGTAACGCCGTAGTTGGCGGCGGCCGCAGCGAGCGCGACGGCCACCAACTTCGCCGAAACAGCAACCTCACCCTGGCCGCCGATTGTGGAAAATAGTATGACTGCCGCCAAAGAGTCGGCGAGAATAGCCACCCCGACGTTGAAGAGAAAGCGATATGAGAAGACGTTTCCCGGTAGGTGAAGGCTGAGAGCCGCCAATGGGGCCGCAATCACGACGCCCGGCGGCCCGTAGAGGACGGCGATAGCAAAAAGAGGAATGAAGCCAATGGATATCTTGCTGTCCTGGTAGATGAGGATGCCGGACCGGTCGGAGAGAGTCGCGGCGACAGTGAGCAGGACGAGACCCGCTAGACCAGAGTGGGGGAGTTGCGGCGCGTATACGCCGACCACGATCAGTCCCGCCAGGAACGTCACAACCGCCAGCACGCTCGCCCGCAGCGGCAGCGCCGCGCCGGGGAGCGCAGGGTTTTGCGCGCCCGAGCCGATACCCGGTCGGATGCTGATGACGGTCGACGGGTTAGCGCTCAGACCGTCGCTATTGTCCGGCTGTTCTGTCATGTCGCCCATCGCCAAACCAGCGCTATACGGTGCCGCTCGCCCGTGCGGTCGTTGCGGCGCAGGCATTGGCAGCGCCGCCCGTGCCTGTGGTCTCGTTTCCCCCCGGCCGAGAGTGAAAAACGAGGACGCCACAATCCCAAGCAGTAGCTACTACGAACACGTTTCTCCGGAGTATTATCGGCACGTTTACTCATACAAATAAGCTTGTGGCGCGTCTCCCGCAGGCCAAGCCGCCGCCCGGTTGTGACCTCCAGCGCTAAGCAGCTTCCTCAAGCTGCGGTCGAAGCTCACGCCGCAGACAGGAGATGATCCGCTTGTGAAGCTGACACACTCTGGATTCCGATAGGCCAAGCGCTCGGCCGATCTCGTGGAAGGGTCGGGACTCGCCGTAGCGCAGCTGTAGGATCGCCTTGTCCCGATCGCTCAGAGTCTTTACCGCTTCCGTCAGGAAGAGTACTGCGGCCCGGTGCTCGGCGGCCTTCGCCGGGTCGGATAAAGCGTCCTCGTCGACTAGGTCGAAGCCATAGTTGCCGCCATGGTTGGGCCTGTCTTCCAGGGAGTAGTCCAACGACACCAATCGGGAGTTCGCGCGCCCCATCAGATGTTGCAGCCGTGGCAGGCTGATTCCCAGTCTGAATGCGAGCTCCCTATGTGTAGGCCAGCGGCCTAGCTGAGCCGCGAGTTCTTGTGAAGCGTGCTCGATCTCCTTGGCGCTCTTCCGCAGCGATCGTGGCAAATGGTCCTGCTTCCGCACGGCGTCGAGGATAGAGCCGCGAATACGCCGAATGGCGAAGCTGGCGAATGTGGTACCACGGTTGGGGTCAAAGGCGTCTACCGCGTGGATCAACCCTTCGATGCCGTACCCTATAGCGTCCTCCTTGTCTATTCCAACGGCTCCTGTGCCGTCGCTCGGCATTCGATTCACTACGAAAGCGACTAGCGGCAGGTGGCCCACTATCATCTCCTCCCGATTCGTCCTCATTTCGACCCTCCGTTGTTGTCAAGGGGACCGACGGCGGGAAAAAAGAGGCCGTCGTCGGTAGCGTCACCGACGACGGCAAGGACCTGGGAAGGGGGTTAATGCGAGCCGAAGAACGCGTCTCAGCGATTGCTTCGGCGAAGGTCTTCGGCAGCCCAGCGACCCTAGCCTCGCGCTTCCTGACGCGGCTTTAGGTCTGTGGCTTTGCGTCCCCCTCTTTCGAAAGGTTTGCCTTTATCGGTGCCCGTTTCTCCTTGGTAAGTCTGCTCACCGGCGAAACCGCCGCCGGGTGTAGTCCTTAGAGACCACCAAAGCAATAACGAGAGGGCTGACAAAACATAACGGTGCTAATTGGAGAATCTGCCGAAAGGATGATAGGCATCCTGAAAAGAGGGCGCCGCAATGTGAGCGCTCTTGGCCGATGGAGCGAGACCTGCTATTGTTGCCGCTGGGGTGGGTGTTGGCGCTTTGGTCGGCGTTCTGCAGACGGCGGAGCAATGCACTCGTGATCCCTCGGAGCACTGGTCTCCGTCTCTGCTTCAGATACGGCCTCAAGCGCTCGCTGTCGTTTAGCCCGCATAGTCTCCGCCACACTCGTACCTGCAGCTCGCCACCCTCCGTTGTCGGCGAACCCAAGGTTCAGTTCGCGTGACTATGGCCACCACTACCCTGCGAAGCGGGTAGTCTTCGGTCGACAATCCATGGGGGAAGAACGCATTGAAGGCGGTACCGGCAAGACAGCAGCAGCGGGAGCAGACCCGCGCCCGACTCGTCGACGCTGCGCTCCGCGTGTTTGCCCTGCACGGCTACGACCACGCCACAGTCGAAGAGATTTCGCTTGCCGCGGGCCATTCCAAAGGCGCTTACTACTTCCATTTCGATTCGAAGGAAGAGATCCTTCTGGAACTGCTGTCGCAGTGGATCGAGGAGCAGACCCGGCGTCTGCGTTCCTTCGAGAGCGCGGAGACGCCCGCTGCGGTAGCTTTGCTCGACGCGCTGGGGTCGTTGCTGCGCTACAATGATCGAGACCCTCATTGGCGATCGCTTCTGCCCGAGTTCTGGGCACAGGCCCACCGAAACGGGCACGTGCGCAGCCTTCTCCAAAAGGCCTACTCCCGCTGGCTGCAACTACTGAAGGGCTTCTTCGAAAGGGCCGATAGAGAAGGGCTTCTCTCCCTGGCCATGGCGCCCGACGTGGCGGCGAGCCTCGTATTGGCTGCCCACGACGGACTCACTGTCCACTGGCGACTGCGCGCCGCTGCTGACACCGAGCCGACGTTGCCTCAAACACTGGAAGCCCTCATATCAGTGCTGACTTTCCCGTCCATCGAGCAGCGCTCCGCGATCGTGCCGCCTTCCGCAAAGCGCACCACGAAATCAGGGCGGTAGAGCGCGCCGCCTCAAGCAGTCGACTAGCGATTCTCTCTGCGACTGTCACATGATACAAGTCCGATGGACTGGCAGGGGATTCTCCTCGATGAACCCTGTGAAACCGCGCTTGACTACGCTGTGAAGATGAAACGGTTGCCCGAGGAGCGAATGATGGAGCGCCTGCTTGAGCAGCGAGATGCTTGCTCGATTGACAGGGCCCGCTAGCCGCCTTCCACCAGTCGTCGGAGTCCAGCAGGCACATCACACGTTCGGCAGCCGGGAAACGGTCGGCGGCAATTGGCAGGAGAACTTTGACCAGACGGACTAGGAAAGAATTGAGAAATAGAGCCTATGTTCAAACAAAAAGGCTTGATAACATGGTTGCGAAGTTGAGATTAAGAGCGATCGGTGCGGGCTTAGATCGGCTTACCCCTGAACAGAAAAGGTATCCTGCTTCGTGGCAAGAACGTACGTAATCAGGAGACAAATGTTCAAAAGAATTGTAGTTACTGGGTCCCTAGCATATGACCACATAATGTCGATGCCGGGTAGTTTTAGTGACCATATAATGCCAGACAAAATCCACATCTTGAATGTCAGCTTCATAATGCAAACTTTCACGAAGGAATTTGGTGGCACGGCTGGCAATATTTCCTATTCCTTAGGATTATTAGGTGTCCCCACGCTAATAGTTGCATCCGCCGGATACGATTTTCAGGACTACTCAAAACATTTAGGGACGATCACGAATTTGGATGTCACGGGAATTAGAGTCTTTAAAGATATCCCTACCGCCCAAGGATTTGTAACAACTGACAAGAATGATAACCAGATTTGGGGATTTTACGAAGGTGCTATGAAGAAGAATAGGGCTATTTCCCTCAAGAACCTTCTAAAGGACGGGGATTTTGTGGTTATCTCCCCAAACGATCCGGTGGCTACAATCAAATTTGTAAAAGAGTCTGTTCAACATAATATACCGTATCTCTTTGATCCGGCTTTTAATATCCCACATCTCACTAAGGAGGACCTTGAATTTTCGGCAGAAAATGCCTCAATCGTGATCGGTAATGATTACGAAATTGAGCTTATAAAAAGGAGGCTAGATCTCAGAAACCTACCGCAAACAAACCAGATTTGGATAACGACCTTAGGTTCTCGTGGATCAATAATAAGAATGGGTAAGAAAGAATGGAAGATACCGCCAGCTAAACCAAAAAGTGTTATCGATCCAACCGGCGCCGGAGATGCGTACCGGGCAGGTTTCTTATCGGGTTTTGTTAGAGATTTACCGCTTTGGGCTTGTGGGCGTTTAGGTTCTCTCACGGCCGCTTACACTGTTGAGAAACACGGAACGCAAACTCATAGATTTGGCGTGAAGGAATTCAAGGACAGGTTTAAGGTAAACTTCGGGGCAGATTCTATCGAAGGCGGGCTCCCAATCTAGCTTTAACAACATCGCTAGAACTACATAGGTCAGAAGTGGTAGGAATGCGCTTGGGATACACCAGGGCCCACACGTATGCCTGAAGCCCATCCGACGGCCGTTGGGAGGTCTACGAGGCGCAGTTGGCAAGGGCAGAGCCGATCTCGGAGTTGAAGGACGAGCACCGCCTGTCGCTGGATGGCCCACTGCCGCTTGCAGAACAGATAGAGAAAGTCCAAGCGCGGGTAGAGCACCCAATGCCAGTCTAAGAGCCTATGGTCCCCCGTCGCGTGGTCAAAGCGTTGTAAGCCTCGTCCAGCAACTCGACGACGTGGGCGACCTGCGCGCCGCGAGGGCCGTACCGGCGCAAACCCGCCTCCAACTGCATCGTGCAGCCGGTATTAGCAGTTGCGATGATCCCGGCTCTCGTTTCCGCTACGTCCCGCATCTTCTGCCGCAACAGCCGCCAGGACATCGCCGGCTGGGTCAGATTGTAAACCCCGCCGCTGCCGCAGCAGTGGTCCGAGTGCATCATCTCGACGAGCTCCAGGCTGGGGATCGCTTGCAATATCGTGCGGGGTTGTGTCTTCACGCCCTGCGCGTGCGCCAGATGGCATGAGTCCTGATAGGTGACACGCCCCCGGACAGCGCCCATCTGCTGATCGAATGGAAGGGCGACCAGGTATTCCGTAATGTCCTTGACCAGGAAAGAGAAGGTCGCCGCCTTCTCCGCGTAGTCGGGGTCATCCTTGAGAAGCTGCGCGTACTCCTTTAACATCGCCCCGCAACCCGCCGCATCGACCAGGATCGCCTCCACGTCGAGTGATAAGAACGTGTCGATATTGCGACGAGCGAGACGGCGTGCCGCCCTCAAGTCGCCGGCATGAACATGCAGGGCACCGCAGCAGGTCTGCCCCGCTGGCACCAGCACCTCGCAGCCGTTGCGGGCGAGGACCCGCACAGTCGCTTCGTGCAGGTTAGGGTAGAAGATAGGCGTCACGCATCCCCAGAGCAACGCTACCCGATGCGACACACCGGTCAGCACGACGCCGGTCACGTCCGCTGGCGTGAGAACGCGGCCGGGCAGGGGTGGCAGGAACTGCTCGGCGTCGTGTAAGTTCCCCGGGAACAGTTTCAGAAGATGAGTGCTCCGAACGAACGCTTGCAATCGTGAGCGCTGATAGAGACGCAACAGGCGTGCCACGAATCGCAACCGCCCCGGATGGGGGAGCAGGTGACCGGCCAGGAATGCCCGCAACCGCCAGTTCAACGGCGCAGCCTTCTGCTCCTGCAGAACGAGGGCGCGCGCACGCTCCATGATGCGCCCAAAAGGCACACCGGAGGGGCAGGCGGGCTCACAGGCGCGACACTGAATGCAGAGGTCGAGGTGACTCAGCAATCGAGGACTCGCCGGTATGCGCTGCTCTGTCAGCGCCCTTATTAGTTGCAGCCGGCCGCGCGGTGACTCCGTCTCGAGATGGAGGTCGAGGTAGGTGGGGCACTCACACAGGCAGTAGCCGCAGCGCACACAGCGACCCATGTCGACGAAGCTGGGTGTGTCTCCGAAATCGCCTTGGCACGCGTCAGCCTTCGCCGTCATAGCCCTCCCACGAAGCGCCCCGCGCTTAGCGTGCCCTGAGGATCTAGCTGCTCCTTGAGCCGGCGCACGAGGGGGAAGTCCGATCGGGGCTCGCCCCAAACAGCTATCTGCCGCTTGAGGGCCGGAGGGCAACTCTCGACGACGAGGCTGCCGCGAAGTCCCCAGACGACCTCGCGCAAATCCGCTGCTAAGGCCAGCCCGCTGTCGGGGATGGACCGCCTGTCGCCACGCCATGCCGTATATACGGAGCCCAGACCGGGACGGCAGTTGGCCGCTGCTGAAAGGCCGTGCCCACGGGCCATCGCTGGCAGCTCGCTTGTGAAAGCGGCGACCTGCGCCGGCAATAGGCTCGCCCGTGTGAGAAGCGCGTCATCCTCGCCATTCGGCTGACAGCGCGCGCGCACTTCATCCCAAAGCCTCCTCGACTCCTGCTCGTCCGGCACCTGCAAGACAACGCCGTCGCCACGGCAGACCTCCTCCGCCTCTAATAGCGACCGCTCCACCGCTGAGCTATTGCCAGCTGCACCGACCAGCAGGGCCCAGGACGCAGCCGACCGCCCGATGCCCGCGAGCAGGCCATCGGCATTCGTGCCCAGCACGTCTAGCGACTCAAGGCTAAGGTTACGCTGGTGCAGCCTCAAGGCCACATCGATGGCGACAGAGCAAGAGTCGAAGAACGCGAGGCCTGTGCGACGCGCTTGCGGCAGTGGCGTTACCCTAAACGCTGCCTCGACGATGACGCCGAGGGTGCCGAAGGACCCAGCATAGAGCCTCGTCATATCATAGCCGGCCACGTTCTTGACCACGTGCCCACCTGCCTTGATGACGCGGCCATCGGCGAGAGCGACTTTCATCCCCAGCACCCAATCGCGCGGCCAGCCGTAGGCATAACGCCAGGGGCCGTCTGCGTTCGAGGCGAGGATGCCGCCGATCGTTGCTGATTGGGGCGAGGGTGGGTCCAGCGGCAGATACTGACCGCTTCGCGCCAGACAATCCTGCAACTGCTGGAGGCGGGCGCCAGCCTGTACGACGACCGTGAGGTCGGCGGGGGCGTGCTCTACGACTTGGTCAAGGCGGCGCGTGTCTAGGGCGATGTCGTAGTGACGGGGCAGCCCACCGATAGCCATGCTGGTGCCACCACCCCAGGGAATCACGGCTGCGCCGTGTCGAGCGGCGATGGCTAGGACGGCGGCTACCTCCTCAGCGGTGCCGGGGCACACAGCAATGCCAGGAGTCATGCCGTCGACGGCGTAGTCCGCCAAGCGCTCCGGCGGCGCCACCTCGCCCGACGGCATCGCCGAGCGTATTGATTCGAGCAGGCTGGATTCCGCCAGCATCAGACGGCCGCCTTCTCCGGGAACACCTTGCCCGGGTTGAACATGTCGACGGCGCCAAAGGCGGCTTGTATCTTCCTCATCGCCGCCAGGTCGTCGTCGTTGAATATGAGGCGCATGTGGTCGCGCTTCTCCAGGCCAACGCCATGCTCGCCGGTGATGGTACCGCCGGCGTCGGCGCAGAGCTGGAGGATCTCGGCGCCGGCGGCGAGCACACGCTCCGTCTCGCCCGGCTTCGACGCATCGAAGAGGAAGTTGGGGTGCAGGTTGCCGTCGCCGGCATGGAAGACGTTCACCACGCGCAGTTCGTGGCGTTGGGCGATGGCGTAAACGCCGTTCAGCACCTCGGGCAGCTTGGAGCGAGGCACGACGCCGTCGAGGACGTAGTAGTTCGAGGCGACGCGGCCGAGAGCGCCTACGCCTATCTTCCGCATGTTCCAGATCTGGTCGCGCTCCGCACGCTCGGTGGCGGCGCGGACGCTGATGGCGGCCTGCTGCTGGAGGATCGCCTCGATGGCCGGACCGTCGGCGGCGACGCGTTCGGCGAGGCCTTCGACTTCGATAATCAGGGTGGCGCCAGCGGCGGGTTCGCCCGGAATGCCGAGGAACTCCTGGACGGCGCGGAGCACCTCGCGGTCGCTGAGCTCCATGCATTGGGGGACGATGCCGGCGGCGATGATGGCCGAGACGGCGCTGCAGGCGTGATCCACCTCCGCGAACTGGGCGACGAGGGTGTAGCCGGTCTCCGGGAGGGGCAGCAGGCGGACGATGGCCTTGGTGACGACGCAGAGCGTGCCTTCGGAGCCGACGACGAGCGCGGTCAGGTCGTAGCCGGGGACGTCGCGCATGCGGCCGCCGACTTCGACGATGCTGCCGTCGGCGAGGACGATCTCCAGACCGAGGACGTGGTTCGTGGTGACGCCGTAGGCGAGGCAGTGGGGGCCGCCGGCGTTCTCGGCGACGTTGCCACCGATGGTGCAGACGCGCTGGCTCGACGGGTCAGGGGCGAAGAAGAGGCCGTGCTTGCGCGCCTCGGTGTCGAGGTCAAGGTTGACGACGCCGGGCTCGACGACGGCGATGCGGTTCAGGGGGTCGATCTCCAGGATGCGGTTCATACGGGTGAGGACGATGACGATGCCGCCGCGGACGGGCACGGCGCCACCGCTAAGGCCGGTGCCGGCGCCTCTGGGGACGATGGGCAGACCGAGGTCACGGGCCAGGTGGACGACCTGCGAGACCTGTCGGGCGTTGGCGGGGAAGACGACGGCGTCCGGGAGGCCGCGGGCGATGGTCGAGTCGTACTCGAAGGCGAGGAGGTCTTCGGGCGCGTGAAGGACGGCGTCCGGGCCGACGATCCGCTCGAGGTCTTTGACGGCTTGGGTAGAGAACATAGCTGTATCTAGGCTGCTCTCAGTTTAGCACGTCGGCGTGGTTCGGGCGCTATGGGTTCGGAGCGGCGTCTCCGGGCGGTATCTCGATGCCGCAGTGGGGGCAGTAGCGGGCGCCGGTCGGAGGGAGCGGGTTGCCGCAGCCGGGGCACTGGGTGGAGAGGCGGGAGCCGCAGTGGGCGCAGTACTGGTAGTGGGCGGGGGCCTCGGTCTGGCAGGCCTGGCACTCCTGGACGAAGGTGTGGAAGGAGGCGAGGTGGCGACGGAGGCGCTCCTCAAGGGGGTCGGCGGGCTGGTCTTTGGGTGTCATGGCGAGCCTCCGGCGGGTCCGGCCTGTCGATGGGGGCGGGACGCGCCTACTCCTATTGTAGACCGTCGGGGTCGATGCGTGAAGGGCGCTCCGTGCAGGGGCGGCCAGGAGGGCGGCGTTTGATTGACCCTTTGTATTGCGAAATGTTTTTTTCTGGGAATCTGCTAGTGGGCGTTCTGGTTGATTGAAGTTGCAGGGGAGGTCCCCTGCACCCTCCCGGTCGAGCGGTGCACGAGCGGTTGGTGTGTACATAGAGTCATCAGAGGCAGGGGAGACCTCCTGCACCCTTTCCGGTGCACGAGCGGTTGGTGGATACATAGAGACATTAGAGCACATTGGGGGC
>JBEKDP010000035.1:0-11199 GCA_050014295.1 Dehalococcoidia bacterium
ACGCCTGCGCGACGGCGGTATTCGGCTTGTGGGAGCCGGCGGGGCTGACGCCCTCGTACTTGTAGTAGATCTTGGCTGGCGTGCCCAGCGCCTTCTCCAGGCGGTGCGCCCGATAGAGCGGGGTGGGCCGCCACAGCTTGTATATCTCTTGCACCTCCTCCGGGATGTCGATGTAGCGCTCCGTGCTCACCTCTTGCATGATCAGCGCCATCGGGAAGAGCGGCGCCAGGTCCTGCGGGCCCACCGGCTGCTTGGTCACAGGGTGGAGTACCGGCGGCAGCGGCGACGGCAGGTCGGCCTGCACGTTGTACCAGCGCGTCGGCATCTCCTTCTCGGAAAGAACGAACTTGGTGTCCATGTTTCCCCCTTTCTCCTTTTCAGGCCCCCATGGGCTATTCTGAGCAAGCAAAAGGCCCCTGCCCGTAAGGGCGAGGGGTCTTCTCGCGGTGCCACCCTACTTGTCCCGACGGGACCGCCGGGACGTCTCTCTCGGGTACGTCTCCGTCAGGGAGAGATACCCTGGGCTCTGATAACGGTGCCCCTCCGACAAGGCCTACTGACCGCCGGCGGCGGAGTTCGGTTTGTGGCTCCCAGGTCCATTCGGTCCGCTGCGCCGGCGCCGGCTCTCACCTATCCCGGCTCTCTGACTCCGCTGAGCGGAGGTGCCTCGCCTTGCGACCTACTAGTCCTGTTCGCAGCCGCTGCCCGTATTCAAATGTGGCACGACTATAGCAAGCGCCTACTAGCTATGTCAAGTGCCGCCGGACAAGCAAGAAGGGCGGCCATCGCCGCCCCTCCGTCAACGCCGCGGTCCGGCCGCTACTGCTTTCCGTGCGGCCGCCTCTTCTCGAAGTCGTCCAGGTCCAGGCTCTCGATGAAGTCCCGGAACGCCGACATCTTCTCCAGCTCTTCCGGGTTCAGCTCCACGGTCTTGTCGTCGCCCTCTCCCTTTTCGCCTTCCTTGTCGAGCAACACGCCCGCCTTCTCGAGTACCGACTCGTCCGCGAAGATAGGCACGTTCGCCCGCACCGCCAGAGCGATGGCGTCGCTGGGGCGAGAGTCGATCTCCATCGAGTGCCCGCTGACGTAGAGAACGATTCGCGCGTAGAAGGTGTCGTTAGCAAGGTCGTTGACGACAATGCAGTTGATCTCGGCGCCCAAAGCGTCGATCACCGACCGCAAGAGGTCGTGGGTAAGCGGTCGCGCCACCGAAACGTCCTGCAGCCGCACCGCGATGGCATCGGCCTCGGCGGGCCCTATCCAGATAGGCAAATAGCGCTCGGCGTTCTTCTCTTTAAGAATCACCACGCGCTGGTAATTCATCAAGCTAACGCGTATACTCTCAATGCTCATCTCAATCATACCACCGCCTCCAACTCGCGGGTCCGGGTTGCCATTCAAGTCTATCCCAGGCCCCTACGGGTGTCAATCGAAGTGCCGCCCGCCTCGGGCGCTTCCCCTTGCTTCCGGTTCTTCCCCAAAGAAGCGGTGGCCTCCTGCTCCGGCCGTGCGGCCAGCGGCTCTGCCAGGAACGCGCTCACGGCGGCCATCCCGGCGACCACGGCAGCGATTGCGAGAAGCACGAAGCTCACACCGTATATGTCGGCCACGGCGCCCACGAGCAGCAGAGGCACGATCGCCACCAAACTCGCAAGAGCAAGCTGCGCGCCGAAGATCCGCCCTCTCATCTCCGGCGGCGCCCGTTCATGGAGCACCGTCTGGGCCGGCGCGTTGACCATCGCATAGGCGAGGCCGAGCGGCCCCGCAATGAGCATCGTCAGCGCGACCAGGAGAGAGAGACCGCCCAGCCTTCGACTGCCGAACGGGTTGAGGTACCCCGTCTTCTGGAGCAGCGACGCCATGTTCTCGACGACGCCCATCGCCACCAGACAGAGGGCCAGGCCGATGAGCCCGAAAGCGACAAGACGGTCCTTCCCCACGCGGCTGGCGAGCCAGGGAAGAAGACGCAGGCCCAAGATGGCGCCGACGCCCGTGGGAGCGAAGACGAAGACAGCGTCGTCGGGACGGACATCCAGCACCTCCTGCATGAAGCGCGGCACCAGCACAGCGAACAGCAGCACCAGCGAGCTGCTCAACGTGAGTTGGGCCATCGCCAGGGAAGAAGCGGGGTCGGAGCGGATCAGGCGCAGCGCCCGCACCAGCTCCCTCGGCGCCGTCTGCAAGAAGCGCGCCTGGTGCGACCCGTTCAGATGCCCTTCGTGCTCCACATCCGGCAGCAAGCTGACCAGGCCGGCGGCGGCAAGAAACAGGAGAGCCGTAAAGACGAAGAGGCTGTTGGCGCCGTACGTCTTCAAGAAGATGGGCGCAAGGAAGACCATTCCCGCGAACTGCGCCCCAGTCCAGGCGAGGCTGACGAGGCTGTTCGCGGCGATGAGTTGCTCCTTCGGGACAAGGAAGGGCACGCTCGCCACCTCCGCTGTCGTAAAGAACTGCCCGACCGCCGAGAACCCGGCGTTGATGCCGAGGAGCAACCAGAAGTAATCGCTGCCAAACAAGAACGCCACCGCCGCCCCGCAACGGAGGACGTTGGCGGCGATGAGCACGCTCCGCTTTCGCCACCGGTCGACGAGAACGCCGGCGACCATCCCGAAAATCAGCGACGGCACAACGTACGAGAGAACGAGGATGCTTGTATGAGTCGTGGAGTTCGTCCGCGTCAGCACGATTACGAGCAGCGTGAAGAGGATCGCGTTCTGGGCGATCTGTGAGAAGATCTGCGCTAGCCAGAGGACGAGAAATCGGCGATTACCTAGGACAGGGGCTCTCTCCCCCTGCTGCATCTCGGCCAACTCCCCCAAACCCAGGTCAGCCACTGGAGCCTCCCATTACCGGCGGAGGGGGCGCCGGCCGCGCGGCGATCCAGATGATGAACAGCGTCATGCCGACGGCGTCGGCGACGAGCACCGGCCGCACCCCGATCCAGTCGGCGAGAGCGCCCGCCACCACAAGCGGGACGACCGACGCCAGGTTGGTGAGGACGTTGAGAGCGGCAAAGACGCGCCCCTGCATCTCCATCGGCATGCGTGTGTTGACCAGGGCACGGCTCGCGACATTGATCAGGGAGTAGGAGAAGCCGGCGAAGACGGCGGTGACCATGGTGACGGCAACGCGCGCGCCGCGGCCGTTCAAGGGCCCCGGGTGGGAAACGCCGAGAGGGTTGACGTGCGCCAGCAGATCGCCGAGGTTGCTGACCAGCCCGAAAGCCAGCAGCGAGAGCGCGAGAAGAGCGAAGCCCAACGTCACCGCCCGACCGGCGCCGACGACCCTCACCAGCCAGTTGACCAGCCGCAGGCCCAAGAAGATACCGATGACGGCCGGCGAGAAGATGAAGATGACGTTCTCCGGCGAGACGTCCAGCATCTCTCTGGCGTAGCTCGGCAGGACCGTCACTCCCACCAGGAGCGCGGCGCTGCCGACGACTAGCATGATGGAGGCGAGATAAGTCTGGCGGTCGCGGCGAAGCATCTGCCACGCCTTGGCAAAGGAAACGCGTATTCCCGGTGTCAGCGCCTCCTGCAGCTCGGCAGGCGTATGCGGCGCCGTCAGCCCGGGAATGGTGGCGACGACAACTGCCGAGGCAGCGAAGAGCACGCCGATCACTACGAACAGCGGATCGGCGCCGACCGTCTTCATGAACAGCGGCGCCAGGACAGCCAGGCCTATCGCCTGCCCGCCGAGCCCGCCCAGGTTGAACAGCGAGTTGGCACCGGTCAGCTCCTCCGGCTCGACCACCTGCGGCAGCGCCGCCGACTCCGCCGGGCCGGCGAACTGGATCGAGGCCGACAGGCCTAGAGCAAACAGGTAGAGCTCCCACGTGCTCTGCGCCGAGGCTATCAGCCCCAGACAAAGAATCACCCGCAGGCCGTTCACCACCACGAGAAGCCAGCCGCGAGACAGACGGTCGACGATAACGCCGGACGCCGGCCCGAGGACGGCAGAAGGCACCAGGAATGCGAGCAAGAAGGCGCCGGTCTTGATGCTGGAGCCCGTGTTCTTGACCACGAGGACGAGCAGCGCGTAGAGGAGGGCGTTTTGCCCTACCTGGCTCAGGATCCGCTCCAACAACAGGCGTCGGACCCGACGCTGCTGGAGCAGCGTCTTGCCGCCCGTCAGGGCCCAGAAGTCGATCCTGGGGGCCCGAGCTTCCGCCAATTCTCCCCCCGGAGGAGTCAGGCCTCCTCCTCCTTCTCACCGAAGAGCAGCCGCTCGATTTCCGGATCCAGCGGCTCGCCGCGGGAAACGAACGCCTTCAGCCGCTTCTCGAACTGCCGCCGCTCCATCAACACACGATGATTGCATTTCAGGCAGCGGATACCGATATCGGCCCCTAGTCGCACCACCCGCCACTCGTAGCTGCCGCAGGGGTGCACTTTCCGCAGCCGCACCACGTCCCCCATGCGGATCTCCAGGGGCATCGCTAGCCCCTCATCTGCGCTATGGCCCGCTGCCGCTCCCGCTCGATATCGTCCCGCAGGCTGCGGGCAGCAGCGGCCGCCGCCTCCGCGAAGTCGCTCCCTCGCGACGCGTAGAGCACCTGACGCGACACGTTGATTATCAGCCCTCCGCCGGCGCCGTCGAGTCCGTTGGCCAGAACGGCGGCGACGTCTCCGCCCTGCGCGCCGACGCCTGGCACCAGGAAGGTCATCTCCGGGCAGATCTGCCGCACGCGCCGGAGCTCTTCGGGATACGTGGCGCCGACGACGAGCCCGACGTTGCCGCGGCTGTTCCAGTGACGCGCCATGCCGGCCACCACTTCGAACAGCGGCTGCGGCTCCGAGCCTGGCGCGTTTACCAGCAGGTCTTGCAGGTCGCGGGCGCCGGGATTGGACGTGCGGCAGAGGACGAAGGCCGCCTTGTTCTCACGCTCCAGGAACGGCTCCACGGCGTCGCCGCCCAGATAGGGGTTAACGGTGGCGGCATCGAAGCCCATTTCGTCGAAGAGGGCGCGCGCGTACGCCTTCGCCGTGTTCCCGATATCGTTGCGCTTGCCGTCGGCGATAACGGGAATCTCCTTCGGGATCGCGGCCAGCGTCTCGCGCAGCGCTGCGAGACCGCGCTCGGCGAGCGCCTCGTAAAAGGCGAGGTTCGGCTTATAGGCGCAGACGAACTCGCTGGTTGCCTCGACAATGGCCCGGTTGAAAGCGGCGACGTCATCGATCGGCATCAGCGCCGGATCGGGGTCGAGCCCCACACAAAGAAGGCTGCCGTTCCGTTGGGCAGCCTGCTCCAGCTTGTCGAAGAAGCCCACACATCACCTCTACGGGATAATGCCACCAGCGTCAGGAACGATGGTATCGCCGCCAGTTGGCCAAGTCAAGGCGAGCCGATGCTTGACAGCCTGCGCTTGGCTGCGGTACAGGTGAAGCGTGAGACTGAATGTCGCGTTGCTGCCGTCGCTGCTGCGAGAGCCGGAGACGAACGTCTGCCTGGTGATCGACGCCCTGCGCGCCAGCTCCTCCATCGTCACCCTCTTCGCCGGCGGCGTCCGGGAGATCGTCCTCGCCGAAAGCACGGCGGCCGCCCGGCGCATCGCCCGCCAGGAGCCGGGCCGCTACCTCCTCGCCGGCGAGCGGTACAGCCTGCCCCCGCGCGGCTTCGACTTCGGCAACTCCCCTGCCGAGTTCGCCGCCGCCGATCTGCGCGGTCATCGCATCGTCCTCGCCACGACGAACGGCACGCGGGCCCTCCGACGCCTGGCGCCCTCGCCGCTCGTGCTCGTAGGTGCGCTCCTCAACGTCTCAGCGGCCACGCAGGCGTTGCTCTCGGAGGCCGCCGCGCGCGGATTAGACGCCGCGCTCGTCTGCTCCGGCATCGAGCAGGGGACAAGCGTCAGCCTGGAAGACACCTTCGTCGCCGGAGCGATCGTCCACAGGGCGCTGGACGAGGCGCGCGGCCGCGGCATCGCCCTGGAGCCGGCGGACGGCGCGTTGGCAGCGTATCACGTCTATGACTCCTATCAGGGCGACGCGCTGGCCTGCTTCTTCGAGGCGGAGCACGGCCGCTCGCTCATCGCCATCGGCCTGGGGCCCGACGTCGAGTTCTGCGCCCAGGTCGACCGCTTCGACACCGTACCGCGCCTCCAGCGAGAAGCCTCCGGGCGGCTGAAGCTGGTCGCCGGCAGCGCCTAGAGTCGGGAGGAACATGAAAGCGGAGATAATCGCCGTCGGCACCGAGATCCTACTGGGCGAGATCGTCGATACCAACTCCCAGTACGTCGCCGCTCGCCTGCCGCCGCTGGGCATCGACCTCTACTGGACGACGCACGTCGGCGACAACCTCGAGCGCGTGCAAGAGGCGCTGCGACGCGCCTGGGACCGCAGCGACCTCATCATCACCGGCGGCGGCCTCGGCCCCACCGAGGACGACCTGACGCGCGAGGCCATCGCCGCCACCCTCGACGAAGAGATGCGCGTCGACCCGGCGCTGGAGAAGCAACTGCGCGACTTCTTCGCCCGCCGCAGTCGCCCCATGCCGGAGCGCAACCTGAAGCAGGCGACGCTCATCCCCTCCGCGCGCGTCATACCCAACCTCTACGGGACCGCCCCCGGCTGGTGGGTCGAGCGTGAGGGCCGCGTCATCGTCGCCATGCCCGGCCCCCCGGGCGAGATGCGCCGCATGTGGGAGGCGGAGGTCGAGCCGGAGCTGCGTCGTCGCACCGGCGGCGGCGTGCTCGTGTCGCGGACCCTGAAGACGTCCGATGTCACGGAGGGCCTCGTCGACGAGCTGCTGGGCGACCTCAAGCACGCGACGAACCCCACGGTCAGTGTCTACTCGCGCGCCGACGGCATCCAGGTGCGCATTGCCGCCAAGGCCGCCGGCCGCGCGGAGGCGGAGCGCCTGATCGCCCCGGCGGAGGCGGAGGCGCGTCGTGTGCTCGGCGACGCCGTCTGGGGCGCCGACGACGACACCCTCGAGAAGGTGGTCGGCGCCATGCTGCGCGAGCGCGGCCTGACGCTGGCGACGATGGAGTCCTGCACCGGCGGCCTGCTGGCGAGCACTATCACCGACGCGCCCGGCAGCTCGCACTACTTCCGCGGCGGCATCGTCTCCTACGCCACGGAGCTGAAGCTCGCCTGGGGCGTCCGCCGCGAGGTCGTCGAAGCGCACGGCGTCATCAGCGCCGAGTGCGCGCGGGAGATGGCGCGGGCGGCCCGCGATCGGCTGGCGGCGGACATCGGCATCGGCGTCACCGGCGTCGCCGGGCCGGACCCGGAAGAAGACAAGCCGGTCGGGACAGTGCACGTCGCCCTCGACGACGGCAGCGGGCGGTCGCTGGTCGTCAGCTACCAGTTTGCGCAGAGCCGGGAGATGGTAAAGCGCCGCGCGGTTACGACGGCCCTGTCGCTGCTCCGCCAGGCCCTCCTCGAACGCCAGAGCCACCCCTAGAAAACCCTCATCGCCGTTGGGCAAAAAGCCCCTCGCCGCGGGTCGAAAAAAACGCGCCGGGGCCGCTTAGCAGGGTCTTGACAAGCAGTGTATAATTCAAGTCCCTAAGGGAACAGGGCTAGGGCGATTCCTCTACCTTACCGACACAGTGTTAAGGGGTTATCTCCAGGGAGGCGTCGCAGACATCATGGTGGCGGGGTTGTCTGCAGGGACGCGCGACAGCGGGCGCCGCTAGGCGGACGAGAAGGCCGGCCAGCTTGGTTCTGGTCGGCCTCGTTTGTTTTACTCACGCAAGACCATCGGTCAACGCACTAGCGGTCGCCGGCCCGCCGAGTTGCAGGGCACGACGCCGGAGAGCGCGGTGCTCTAAGAGGAAGCGAGTAGCGAGAACAAAAGAGCGAGGAAGTGGCCCTGGCGGTGGCAGCCACCAGGGCCGGAGCTAAGGAATGCGGGCGCACACCCTAGCATTTTCTATTCTATCGGCGGCGAACCCCGGACGTCAACGAACGGCGGCCGGAGCATAGCCGCAGAGGAGGTGATGACGCAACAGCCATGACCAGTGCATCGAGCGGCCCTGCCGAAAAGAGCCACCAGCAGGCAGCCGCGAGCTATCGAATGGCCAGGCAGGGAGGCCTCGCCCGCACAACTCCCACGGAGAAGCGGAACGAAGCCGGCGAGCCCGCCTGCCGGCCAATAGGAATGACAGGAGACAAAACATAATGAGGAAGCTAGCTTTGGTATTGCTGGCGGGCCTGGTGGCCGCGGTTTCCGTCATCGGGATCCTGAAGTGGGGCCCTTCCCCCGCGGAAGCCGTCTTGCCAGCGCCGTGCACGTCCCCCCTGCCCACCCCGGGAACAGGCACAACCCCCTACATCCTGATAGCCGCATACCCCAAGACCGCGGGCCAAAACGCCAACGGGATGTGTGTCACCACCGTCGGAAGCGGCGGTCAGAACAACTCCCAGGCTCTGGTAGCAAACGCCGCTGGTTGCACGTCCACAACGCCCACGGTGGGCGCGGGAGGCGACCAGGTCTGGGCTGACTGGGGGACGACCAACTGCGTGCAGCCGGGGGACACCGTCATAATAACGTTCAAGAGCGCTACCAAGGTCGGAGGAACTGCCGGCGTGGTCTGGAACTGCACCGGCGGGGCGTCCACACCAGGGCCCTCACCCACGCCCGGTGCGACGGCCACGCCTGTTCCTGGGTCAGGCGTCGTGAACGCCAGTAGCGTAGGCGGCGTGGCCGAAGTGACTCAGGACACAGCCGACGCCAGCACCGCCGCGCAGGACTCGTCGTCGACGCCCTACGCCGTTATCGCGGGCGCAGCGGCAGCCATGGCGCTGGCCATCGTGGCTGGCGGCTGGTACGCGAGGAGGCGCTGGCTAACATAGAAGAAGCGATCGCGCTACTCAAGACGACGGCCTTGTCGCCGTAGACGCGTGCCCGTTTTCGCGGGGGCTGGTCGACGGCGCAATGCCGCCTGGTTGACGAAGCTCTCGGCCCTGGCGCTAGTACGCGAGGAGGCACTGCCTGAGCCAGGGGCAGGCGTTAGCGCTAGTCGAATACGACGGTCTTGTTGCCGTAGACCAGCACCCGCTTCCGCAGGTGCAGGTCCACCGCGCGCGCCAGCACGACCTTCTCCAGGTCGCGACCCTTCCGGATCATGTCGTCCACGGCGTCGCGATGGCTCACCCGCGCCACGTCCTGCTCGATGATCGGGCCCTCGTCCAGCTCCATCGTCACATAGTGGCTCGTCGCGCCGATGATCTTCACGCCCCGCTCGTGCGCGCGGTGGTACGGCTGGCCGCCGGCGAAGGCCGGCAAGAAGGAATGGTGGATGTTGATGATGCGATTGGGGAACGCCTGCACGACCTCCTCGCCCAAGACCTGCATGTAGCGCGCCAGCACAACGAGGTCGATGCGCCGCTCCCGTAGCAGGGCAACCTCTTTCCGCTCCTGCGCCGCCTTCGTGCCCTTCCTGATGCGGAAGACGCAGTACTCGACGCCGAACTGCTCGCTGATGTCGCGCAGGTCAGCGTGATTGCTGACGACGAGCGCTATCTCGGCGTTGAACTCGCCGAGGCGGTGTCGCAGCAGCAGATCGTACAGGCAGTGGCCGAGGCGCGAGACGAAGATCGCCACGCGCGGTCGGTCGCTGGCGAAGTGCAGCTCCCACCGCATGCCGAAGCGTTCGGCGACAGGTGTGAACGCCTTCGCGATGCCGTCGCGTGGCACCGCGAACGCCTCGAGCTGCCACTCGATGCGCTGGAAGAAGATTCCCCCCTCGGCGTCGATGTGCTGGTCGGCGTGCAGGATGTTGCCGCCGTTGCTGTAGATGAAGTCGGACGTGGCGGCCACCAGCCCCTTCTGGTCGCGACACCAGATGAGCAGGACCGCCGTGTCGGGTCTGGTCGTCGTCATGGCGCCATGATATGGGAAGGAGGCGGCAAGCGCTAGCCGGGGGCCGCAGGCGCCCTCTACGCGACAGAGCGTCACCGCGGTTATTGACAGGCGCGATATAATATACTCGTAATCCACAAGTCCGGCGCGGCCGCCGATATGTACTCATCGGAGGCGGGAAGATGAGATATCTGTTTATCGTCGTGACCGTAGCGGCTTCGGCCCTGTTCCTCACCCTCAACCCCGGCGGCAAGGGCGGCACCGCTCAAGCCAGCGTGTCAATGGACAGCTTGCCCGATCTTGTAGTCGAGTACCTGCAAGGCACATTCGAGTCGGATACCGCCTGCGACTGGCAGGGCAAACCGATGGGGACGCGCGTTTGGGTGGCCAACATCGGCAACGCGGCTGCTGGCCCATTCGCTGTCGAGCTGCGTATAGGGGCGAACTCCTGGCAGCAGACGCTGTCCTCGGGATTGGCCGCTGGCCAGTGGGGCTCCGTGTGGTTCCCCGAATCCACCTATGGCCATTCAGATGTCTTAGCGATCGTCGACGCCACGTCCCAGGTGACGGAGAGCAACGAGAGCAACAACACCTGGGGACCCGGGAGCGTACCGCAACCGACTCCGCCCGCGACCTGCACGCCAGGTCCATCGCCAACGCCAACACGAACCCCAGCCCCAACCCAATCGACCGGTGATCCCGTCGGCGGCATAGCGGACCTGCCCGGTGCCGCAACGGGTGCGGCCGAACCCGCCGCCACCGAGAACGACTCATCGCGCGCACCGTACCGCGCCCTCGCCGGCGCTGCGGCAGGGATCGTCGTTCTCGGCGCAGGCGCCCTCTACGCCAGAAAGCGACGACAGAAAGCCTAGCAGGGTCTTGACAAGCGGCGTATAATACCTACCGCTGGAAGATAGGTTGGTGCGATTGCTCATCCCAACGTATGGGCTAGCACGAGTAGTCGCGAGAGAGGGCCAAGGCGGGCATCGTGGCAGAGTTGCCTGCGAGGACCAAGGCTAACGTCATTCCCTAAGCCGGAAGCGAAGCCGACCAGCGCAACGCTGGTTGGCTTCTTGCTTCTTGCACCTCAGCGGGCACCAAAGGCGAAACGCAAAGGGAATTGGCACGCAGGTCCCAAGTACGCGGGAAGCCCCGGCGGTAGCATTTACCAAGGCCGAAGCTAAGGAATGCGGGGGCATACCCGATTTGCTCATCCTGCCTGCAATCGCGCCAGCTGCAAATAGCGGACACGCAAGACACCCCTCGTAGGGAGAAACCAGTCTGGCGAAAGGAGAACAGGCCATGAAAACCCTCATAGTCTCGGCGGCAGCATTAGCAGCCACTGCGGTGATGGCGACCATTGTCTGCCTGACCCCGCATCCCACAACC
>JBEKDP010000036.1:0-11091 GCA_050014295.1 Dehalococcoidia bacterium
GCAGACGCTGGATCGTCCCCGCTCCGAGGAGAAGGTCACGGAAAGGCCGAAGGAGGCGGTGAAGTCATGAAAACGACGAAGCATACCATCGTTGCCCTGGTGGAGAACAAGCCGGGGGTGTTGAACCGAATCGTCAGCAAGTGGCGGCAGCGCGGCTTCAACATCGAGAGCCTGGCCGTGGGGCATAGCGAGATCCCCGGCCTCTCGCGCATGACCTTCGTCCTCGGCGGGCCGACAACCGACGTGGAGCAGGTGACGAAGCAGCTCTACAAGGTGGTCGACGTCGTGAAGATCAGCGACCTGTCGCAGGAGGAGATCGTGACGCGCGAGCTGGCGCTGCTCAAGGTCACCGCCACGGACCAGAACCGCGGCGCAATCCTGGAGATCGTGGACATCTTCCGCGGCGAGATCATCGACGTCTCACCGGACTCCGTTGTCGTGGAGGTAACTGGCACCGAGGAGAAAGTCGACGCTGCCTTCGAGATGCTCAAGCCGTACGGCGTGCGCGAGATGGCGCGCACCGGTCGCGTTGCGGTAACGCGCGGGCGGTCGACCTCAACGCTCGAGCTGGACGAAGCGAGCGAGCGGCCATACCGTCCTGCCGGCCAGGGGAAAGCCCGAGTGGGCAGCCTCCTGTGAGCGGCGGGCGTCTTCAAATTATCGGAGAGAGTGGTCTGATACGAAGAAAGGAGTCCTGGCCTCATGGCTAAGATGTACTACGACAAGGACGCCGACTTGGCGCTTTTGCAGGGCAAGACCATCGGCATAATCGGCTACGGCAGCCAGGGTCATGCCCATGCTCTGAACCTCAAGGAAAGCGGTTGTGCGGTTCTCGTGGCGGAGCTGCCCGGCTCGGAGATGTGGAAGGCGGCCGAGGCGGCGGGTCTCACGGTGAAGCCGGCAGCGGAAGTCGCCGCGGCAGCCGATATCGTAATGATGCTGGTTCCCGATCAGTTCCAGAGCCGCGTCTACCGCGAGTCGATCGAGGGCAGTATGAAGCCGGGCAAGACGCTGATGTTCGCGCACGGCTTCAACATCCACTTCGGGCAGATCGTGCCGCCGGCCGATGTCGACGTCTCGATGGTGGCGCCGAAGGGTCCCGGTCATCTCGTGCGCCGCCTCTACACTGAGGGCAGCGGCACCCCGGCGCTCATAGCCGTCCATCAGGACGCCAGCGGCAAGGCCAAGGAGACAGCGCTCGCCTACGCTAAGGGCATCGGCTGCGCGCGGGCGGGCGTGCTGGAGACGACGTTCGAGGAAGAGACGGAGACGGACCTCTTCGGCGAGCAGACGGTGCTCTGCGGCGGCGTGACGGAGTTGGTGAAGGCGGGCTTCGACACGCTGGTCGAGGCGGGCTACCAGCCGGAGATCGCCTACTTCGAGTGCATGCACGAGCTCAAGCTGATCGTCGACCTGATGTACGAGGGCGGCATGGGCTACATGCGCTACTCGATCAGCGACACGGCGGAGTACGGCGACTACACGCGCGGCCCGCGCGTCATCGACGAGTGCGTGCGAGAGACGATGCAGGAGATACTAGAAGAGATCCAGGACGGCAGCTTCGCGCGCGAATGGCTGCTGGAGAACCAGGTCGGGCGGCCGAAGTATCGGGCGCTGAAGCGGCAGAACGCCGAGCACCCGATCGAGGAGGTCGGCGCGGAGCTGCGCGGCATGATGAGCTGGCTCAAGAAGCAGAAGTAGGTTAGGTCGGTGAAAAGTGGAACCCAAAGAGGAGATCGCCAGGCTGTATAAGCCGAGCGCCAAGGCCTGTGAGATCGTCGACGTGCCGGAGATGCGCTTCCTGATGATCGACGGCAGCGGCGACCCTAACACGTAGCTCGACTTCCAGGCGGCGATTCAGGCGCTCTATGGTGTCTCCTACACGCTGAAGTTCATGCTGAAGAAGCGCGGCGGCCCGGAGTTCCGGGTGATGCCGCTGGAGGCCCTCTGGTGGAACGACGCCGGCGGGCGGCTGGACCTGACGAGCAAGGCCGACTGGAGTTGGACAGCAATGCTGCGGCAGCCGGACTTCGCGGAAGCGACGGCGATCGACGAGGCGTCAGCCCAGGCGAAAGCGAAGCGGGAGCTGCCGGCGCTGGCCAAGATGAGGTTCGAGAAGTTTTGCGAGGGGCTGTCGGCGCAGATCATGCACGTCGGGCCCTACGCCGCTGAGGCGCCGACCATCGAGAAACTGCACGCGTTCATCGCCGAGCAGGGCTACGAGCCGTCGGGCAAGCATCACGAGATCTACCTGGGCGACCCGCGACGGTCGGCGCCGGAGAAGCTGAAGACGGTCGTTAGGCAGCCGATCAGGCGACCGTGACGCCGCCTGTTTGGCCTGTCTGGGCAGGATATTGGCAAAGCGATTAGGCAAGGAGGTGTGTCGTGCCAAAGGGAAGCAAGAAACTACTGGACGCCTTGAACGAGGACCTGGCCTATGAGTTGGCGGCCCTCACCCAGTACATGTGGCATCACGTAACGGGCCAGGGGTTGGAGTTCCCGGCGGTCTCAGATCTGTTCAAGGAATTCTCGATCCAGGAGATGAAGCATGCCGAAGCCCTGGCGGAGCGAATCGATCTCTTGGGAGGTGTGCCCACGACCCAGCCGAAGGCGATCAAGGTGGGGGGCACCCTGAAGAAGATGCTCCAGGACGACCTTGGCGGTGAGAACACGGCCATCGCGCTGTACACACAGCATGTCGCCCTGGCGGATAAGGAAAAGGACGTGGTGACCCGCCGCCTGCTGGAGTCGATCTTGGGGGACGAGCAGGGCCACGCCAACGATCTGGAGACCGTGCTGGCCAAGTAGGGACCGGCGCCGGAGTAAGTTAGTGAATTCCATGGGAACGGAGATGCGTAACACACGGAGTCTGCTATTGCTCAACCTGCGATCGCCCTCCCCGCAACAGCGGAGGAGGGCCAGCGGACATGCATCGTGATGAATCGCAGGACCGACCAAAGGAGTTGAAAGAACAATGGCAGAGAAAGTGATCATTTTCGACACGACGCTGCGCGACGGCGAGCAATCGCCGGGCGTGGCCCTGAACATAAAGGACAAGCTGGAGATCGCCCGCCAGCTCGAGCGGCTGCGCGTGGACGTAATCGAGGCGGGCTTTCCCATTGCCTCGCCCGGCGACTTCGAGGCCGTGACCGCAGTCTCACGCGAGATGAAGCACTGCAGCGTTGCCGGCCTGGCGCACGCCGACCCGGCGGCGGTAGATGCCTGCTGGGACGCGCTGAAGGGCGCCGTGCAGCCGCGCGTCCACATCGTCATCTCCAGTTCCGAGATCCACATGGCGCACCAGTTGCGCAAGAACCGCGATGAAGTGCTGGAGATGGCGCGGACGCAGGTGGCGAGAGCGAAGGGCTACATCTCAGACGTGGAGTTCAGCGCCATGGACGCCAGCCGCTCCGACCCGGAGTTTCTCCATCAGATGCTGGAGCAGGTTATCGAGGCGGGCGCAACGACCGTCAACATCCCTGACACTGTGGGCTACTCCACGCCGGAAGAGTTTGGGGACTTCATCCGCAGCATCTTTGAGAAGGTGCCGAACATCGGCAAGGCCGTCGTTTCCGTGCACTGCCACGACGACCTCGGCATGGCGGTGGCGAACTCGCTTGCCGCCGTGTGCGCGGGGGCGCGTCAGGTCGAGTGCTGCGTCAACGGGATCGGTGAGCGAGCGGGCAACGCCTCTCTGGAAGAGATCGTGATGGCGCTGAAGACGCGACAAGACCTTTACGGCGTGACGACCGGTGTCAACACGAAGGAGCTCTATCGCACGAGCCGCCTCGTCTCCGATCTGACCGGCATGGTGGTCCAGCCCAACAAGGCGATAGTCGGCGGCAACGCCTTCCGCCACCAGTCGGGCCTCCATCAGGACGGCATCCTCAAGATGCGCGAGACCTACGAGATAATCGACGCGCGGGAGATCGGCGTTCCTTCGGGTGGTGGCGAGCTCGTCCTGGGCAAGCTGTCCGGGCGGCACGGCTTCCGCGAACGCCTGCACACGCTGGGCTACGAGCTAACAGGCGAGGAGTTCGCGCGAGCCTTCGCGAACTTCAAGGAGCTCGCCGACAAGAAGCCGGAGATCGACGACCGTGACATCGAGGCGCTAATGGGCGACGAGCTGCGCACGGTTGAGGAGAGCTACCACCTTGAGCTGCTGCAAGTCTCCTGCGGCAACCACCTCGTTCCCACGGCGACGGTGCGCGTGATCGCGCCGGGCGGCCGCGAGATCGTGCAAACCGCGACCGGCACCGGTCCGGTGGATGCCGCCTTCAAGGCCATCGACGCAATCGTCGGCGTGCCGAACAAGCTCCTCGAGTTCTCCGTCAAGAGCATCACCGCCGGCATCGACGCCCTTGGCGAGGTGTTGGTGCGGGTGCAGGCGAACGGCAACACTTATGTCGGTCGCGGCGCAGACACCGACATCGTCATGGCGGCGGCGAAGGCGCTGATGAACGCGCTGAACCGGATGCCGCAGGTGCAGCGGGTGGCGAAGGGGGTGGGCGACGATGGCTAGCGCCATGACTCTGGCCGAAAAGATACTGGCCGCCCACTGCGGCCGTGACTCCGTGCGGCCCGGCGAGATGGCGAGCTGCCGCGTCGACTTCGTCATGTCGAACGACGTGACGGCGCCGCTGGCGATCCGCGAGTTCGAGAAGCTGGGCGTGGAGCACGTGTTCGACCCGCAGCGGGTGGCGTTCATCCCGTCTCACTTCATACCGAACAAGGATATCCAGAGCGCCGAGAACGCGAAGGTGATGCGCCGGTTCGCGCTGGCCCAGAACGCGGTTTACTACGAGCAGGGACGGGCCGGCATCGACCACGTCCTCCTGCCTGACCACGGCTGGGTGCTGCCGGGCGACGTCGTCGTCGGCGCCGACTCGCATACCTGCACCTACGGGGCGCTCGGCTGCTTCGCCACCGGCATGGGGAGCACCGACATCGCTTGCGCGATGGCGACCGGCGACATCTGGATGCGCGTCCCGCCGACGATCAAGTTCGTCTACCACGGCAAGCCCGGTCGCTGGGTCGGCGGCAAGGACATCATCCTGCACACCATCGGCGATATCGGGGTCGATGGAGCGCTCTACTGCGCGATGGAGTTCCATGGCGAGGCCCTGCGGGAGATCGGCATGGAGGGTCGCTTCACGATGAGCAACATGGCCATCGAGGCGGGCGGCAAGGCCGGGCTGATGATCCCCGACGATATCACGCTCAAGTACGTCCGGCAGCGGGCGAGGCGCGAGTGGAAGGTCTATGAGCCCGACGCCGGCGCCGAGTACCAGGCGACGCATGAGTACGACGTATCGGCGCTGGAGCCGATGGTGTCGCTGCCGTCGTCGCCGGCGAACGCCGTGCCGCTGAGCAAGGCGCCGCACGTGGAGATCGACCAGGTGTTCATCGGCAGTTGCACCAACGGCCGGCTGGCGGACCTGCGGCTGGCGGCGGCGGTGATGCGCGGTCGCAAGGTGCACGATAGGGTGCGCTGCATCGTGATCCCCGCCTCCAACGACGTGTACCTGGAGGCGCTCAAGGAAGGGCTGCTGGAGGTCTTCGCCGAGGCGGGCTGCGCTGTCTCCACGACCACCTGCGGGCCCTGCCTGGGCGGCTACATGGGCGTCCTGGCGGAGGGCGAGCGCTGTGTCAGCACGAGCAACCGCAACTTCCCGGGGCGAATGGGGCACGTGCGGTCGGAGGTGTACCTGGCGAACCCGGCGGTGGCCGCAGCGAGCGCGGTCGCCGGGCGGCTGGCGGGCCCGGAGGAGGTGCTAGGATGACTCTGCGCGGACACGTACACAAGTACGGCGCCAACGTCGATACGGACGCCATCATCCCGGCGCGCTACCTGAACATCAACGACCCGGTAGAGCTGGCGAAGCACTGCATGGAGGACATCGCCCCGGCGTTCGCGGGCCGCGTGCGGTCGGGCGACGTTATTGTCGCCACGACGAACTTCGGCTGCGGCTCGTCGCGGGAGCATGCGCCGCTATGCATCAAGGTGGCGGGCGTGAGCTGCGTCATCGCCAAGAGCTTTGCGCGCATCTTCTACCGGAACGCGATCAACATCGGCCTGCCGATCCTGGAGTGCGAAGAGGCGGTCGACGGCACAGACGCCGGCGACGAGCTGGAGATCGACCTAGAGTCGGGCGCGATCCGCAATCTGACGAAGGGCGCGACGTTCCAGGCGAAGCCTTATCCCGCGTTCATGCTGGAGCTGATGCGGGCCGGCGGCCTGGTGCAGTACACGAAGGAGCGCCTGGCAGGTAGAGCCGGGTAGCAAGGAGGCGACGGTATGTGCGCGACGAGCGGTGGACCGCCGAATCGGCCCAGCTTGCGAGCGTTCTTCACCAACTGGCGGGAGTCGGACTTACCGCTTCACCGAAAGCTGGCGCTGACCTTCCGCAACCAGTGGATCAGGCTGCGGACGCGGAAGGACTGCTGCGGCCACTTGGGGGAGCCCGGCTGCTGACAGGTGGCACCACCGCCCCGTGAGGGCGAACAAAACGATTAGCAGAAGGGAAAACCAGAAGTGCATCGAATTGCGGTGATACCCGGCGATGGCACGGGCCCGGAGGTCGTGCGCGAAGGGCTGAAGGTGCTGGAGGCGGCCGCCCAGGCGACCGGCTTCACTTACGAGACGACGACATACGACTTCGGCGGCGAGCGCTACCTACGCACCGGCGAGACGCTGCCAGACGGCGCCGTCGACGAGCTGCGGCGGTTCGACGCCATCTTCCTCGGCGCCATCGGCCACCCGGACGTCGCGCCCGGCATCCTGGAGAAGGGCGTTCTCCTGCGCCTGCGCTTCGAGCTCGACCAGTACATCAACCTGCGGCCGGTCAAGCTCTACCCGAACGTCGACTGCCCGCTGAAGGACAAGGGCCCGGCGGACATCGATTTCTTCGTCGTCCGGGAGAACACGGAAGGGCTCTACGGCGGCATGGGCGGCTTCCAGTACAAGGGGACGCCGCAGGAGGTATCGACGCAGGTGCACCTGACGACGCGCTTCGGCGCCGAGCGGGCGATCCGCTACGCCTTCGACCTGACGCGGAAGCGGAACAAGATGAAGCAACTCCACCTCGTCGGCAAGACCAACGTGCTCACCTTCGTCCACGATACCTGGTGGCGCGCCTTCAACGAGGTCGGCGAGGCGGACTATCCGGACATCAAGCGCCAGTACGCGCACGTCGACGCTACCTGCATGTGGTTCGTGAAGAACCCGGAGTGGTTCGACGTGATCGTCGTCGAGAACATGTTCGGCGATATCATCACCGACCTGGGCGCGATGATCCAGGGCGGCATGGGGATCGCGGCCGGCGGCAACATCAACCCGGAGGGCGTGTCCATGTTCGAGCCCATAGGCGGCAGCGCGCCCAAGTACACGGGCCAGAACGTGATCTGCCCGCTGGCGGCCATCGGCGCCGTGCAGATGCTGGTCGCGGAGCTGGGCGAGGAGCAGGCGGCGGACCGCATCGAGCAGGCGGTGATCAAGGCGTTGGGCAGCGGCAAGATCAAGTCGCTGAACGCCGGCCGGATGGGAATGGGCACGTCGGAGATGGGGGACCTGGTCGCGTCATTGGTGTAGCGGGCAATGAGCGCAGGTCACTTCGATTGCGACGTCCAGCTCTGATCATTTCTCCGGCGGCACCGATATGTTAAGGTAGAGGACACGTATGTCCAGCAGCGATTCGTTAGAGGTACTTGAGAAGGTGAACGTAAGCCCCCGATATCTTCGGGGGCGGGCGATTGGCGTTGCCTCCACGCCCATCGCCTGACGGCTCGCTGCAATTCCCCATAAGGAGGCATATCCCCAAATGAAGGTCGAACTTTACGATACGACGCTCCGCGACGGCACCCAGATGGAGGGCATCTCGCTCTCCGTCCAGGACAAGCTCAAGATCGCCCAGAAGCTCGACGAGCTGGGCGTCCACTACATCGAGGGCGGCTGGCCGGGCTCCAACCCCAAGGACGCCGAGTTTTTCGCTGCCGCCCGGTCACTGCGCCTGCAGAGCGCCAAGGTCGTCGCCTTCGGCAGCACCCGCCGCGCCGGCGTGCGCGCGGAGGACGATGCCAACCTGCGCGCGCTGCTCGACGCCGAGACGCCCGCGGTGACGCTCGTCGGCAAGGCGAGCGAGATGCAGGTGCGCGAAATCCTGGAGACGTCGCTCGAAGAGAACCTGGCGATGATCGCGGACTCAGTGCGCTACTTGAAAGGAACGGGGCGCATCGTCTTCTTCGATGCGGAGCACTTCTTCGATGGGTTCCAGGGCAATCCGGAGTACGCGCTGCGTTGTCTGCGCGCCGCCGCGGAGGCGGGCGCTGATTGTCTGGTGCTCTGCGATACGAACGGGGGCACCGTCACCAGTAAGGTTGCTGAGGCGGTCGCGGCGGCGCGCACGGTGGACGCCGCTATCGGCATCCACGCTCACAATGACGCCGATCTCGCCGTCGCCAACACCCTGGCCGCCGTCGAAGCGGGCGCCACCCACGTGCAGGGGACGGTCAACGGCTATGGCGAGCGCTGCGGCAACGCCAACCTGATCAGCGTCATCGCGGACTTGAAGCTGAAGATGGGCATCGACTGCGTGAGCGACGAGCAGATCGCGCGCCTGACGGAGATATCGCACTACGTGAGCGAGGTCGCCAACATGGTGCCGGACCCGCATGCTCCGTACGTCGGGACAAGCGCCTTCACCCACAAGGCAGGGCTGCACGTCGCGGCGGTAGTCAAGCACGAGTCTAGCTATCAGCACATCGACCCGGAGCGCGTGGGCAACGAGAAGCGAGTGCTGGTGTCGGAGCTGGCGGGCTATCGCAACGTGATGTCCAAGCTGAAGGAGCAGGGGTTCGCGGTGTCGTTAAACGCCGAGGAGGCGCGGGGGCTCCTGGAGCGAGTGAAGCTGATGGAGTCGCAGGGCTACCAGTACGAGGGCGCTGAGGCCTCCTTCGAGCTGCTGGCGCGGCGCGGCCTGCCGAACTATGAGCCGCCGTTTGAGCTGAAGGACTTCCTCGTAGTGGTGCGCCGTCACAGCGAGCCGGAGCGCGGCGCGGCGGGCGAGATGCTGGCTGAGGCGGCGGTCAAGCTGCGGGTCGGCGAGGAGACGATGCACACGGTGGCGGAGGGCGATGGCCCGGTGAACGCCCTCGACCTGGCGGTGCGGAAGGCGCTCGTCGAATTCCACCCTGAGGTGCGCGCCGTCAAGCTGGTCGACTACAAGGTGCGCATCGTCGACAGCCCCTCGGGGACGGCGGCGATCGTGCGCGTGCTCCTGGAATCGACGGACGGCGAGCACACGTGGACGACGGTCGGCTGCTCGCCGAACATCATCGAGGCGAGTTGGCTGGCGCTGTCGGACAGCCTGGAGTGGTGGCTCGTGAGGGGTGGCGGGAACGCGGGCTGACAGGGCTGGGCGCTGCCGCGTGACAGATCGGGCCGAGTGTGCTATACTACGGGTGTAAGTAGGTGTCCAAGTCTTCGAATTGCAACGCAGAGTTCTCATTTTGTCTTGCACTCGACGACGCGGAATAGTGACCTTAAGGAGGTCGTCGAGTTGTCTTACACAGACAGAACCCTAAGTTGCGTCGATTGTGGCGCCCAATTCACGTTCACCGCAGAAGATCAGGAGTACCACGCTAGTCGCGGCTTCACCAATGAGCCGAAGCGTTGCGCTTCCTGTCGCGCGGCCCGCAAGTCGGAGCGCGGCGAGGGTGGCGGTGGTTACGGAGGCGGGTCCTCCCGTCAGATGTACGCCGCTGTTTGCGCCCAGTGTGGCAAGGACACAGAAGTCCCGTTCTCGCCGCGGGGAGATCGCCCCGTTTACTGCCGCGACTGCTACACGCAGCACGCACCCCCGGCCCGCAGCCGCTACTAGCATAGGCTGCTGATTCCGGCACACGCACTTTAGTCAGGGGACGGCGGAGCGTTGCACCGCTGTCCCAGGACTTCCACATGCCTGCGGAGGAGGATCGCAGTGACGACTCTCTATGTCGGGAACCTGTCTCCGGAGGCCACCGACAGCGATCTGCGGACAGTCTTTTCGCCGTTCGGAGAGATCGGCTCCCTTCGCGTCGCCCGCGATCGGGCCGGTCACGCCCGCGGCTTCGCCCTGGTCGAGCTTGACGACGAGGCGGCGGCGGCGGCGTTGGACGCCTTGAAGGGCGCTGAGCTCAAGGGACGGGTGATGGACGTGGTCGTGAACCACCCGGCGGCCGGCGGCCGGCGACAGAGCAGCCGCGGCGGTCGCGGCGGCTTCCGGCGGCGACGCTGATGGCCGCTCCGCGCACCTGGTCGCGACCCTGAAGTAGCGCGAGACTCAGGAGGGACCCACGAGACTAGGACATCGACGCCCAGGCACATCAATCGCTTTCTTGGACGCGCCAACAGGCGAGGTGATCCTGAACATCGCCATCGACGCCCAGGGGTTCTTGACGATCGAATTCCACCTGTACGACTCCAGCGGCCACCCGGCCGGCGAGTCGGGCGAGGTCTCGTCATACCCGGCCGGCGTCAGCATCCGCTCCGGCGACGGCGAGCTGCTGCTGGAGCTCCCGGTTGAGCGCGATGCCAACATCCGCTATCGCCTCTACAACCGAAGGGGCGAGCTCCTGACCTCCTCGGACGGGCTCGACACCAAGATCGGCCCCTGCCTACGCATGGAGTCTTGGCCCCGCTCGGGCGCCGGGCCGTCCTGCCGCAATCCCCGTCCCGTTCCTACTACCCCGGCCTGAGCCATGACGTTGCCCGACGAGACGCGGCAGCAGGTGGTCGGCTACCTGAAGCATCAGGCGTCCAAGTCGACGGCCGATCTGCTGGCGCTTGTCGACCGCGCGGCCGGCTGGATCGAGCGACCGCTGGCGGGGATGAGCGACTCGCAGGCCCGCTTCCGCCCTTCGCCCGACGAGTGGTCGGTGGCGGACGTGCTCCGCCACGTCGACGCCTCGATGCGCGGCACCGCTCGCATCATCGAAGCGCTGGCTGCCGGCAAGGGCGCCCAGGTCAACTCCCACGAGCCGAACCTCGTCGACGACACCGGACAGACCCTGGCGGAGCTGCGTGACGGCGTTGCGCGTGCCTACGATGAGGTG
>JBEKDP010000037.1:0-11066 GCA_050014295.1 Dehalococcoidia bacterium
ATGGCGCTGGCAAGAGCACCACCCTCCGCACCATCTCCGGCCTCGTGCATCCGGTGAAGGGGAATATTGAGTTCCTGGGCCACCAGATCGAGAAGGTGTCACCCGAGAAGATCGTCGAGATGGGTATCTCCCAAGTGCCGGAAGGCCGGGAGATTTTCTTCGAGTTGACAGTAATGGACAATCTCCGGTTGGGCGCCTACATCCGCCGCGACGGGCGTGCCGTGCGCCAGGACATTGAGCGCGTCTTCCACTACTTCCCCGTCTTGGCGGAACGCCGCAACCAGATGGCAGGTACTCTCAGCGGAGGTGAGCAGCAAATGGTGGCGATCGGTCGCGCTCTGATGGCCCGGCCGCGCCTTCTTCTCCTTGATGAACCGTCGCTGGGGTTGGCGCCCCTCATTACTCAGCAGATATTCGGCATAGTAAAGACGCTTAACCAAGACGAAGGGATAACGGTGCTTCTCGTTGAGCAGAACGCCGGTCTCGCCTTGGGGATCGCCCAGTACGGATACGTGCTGGAGATCGGCAGATTGGCGCTGGGAGACACCGGCGAGAACCTTCGCAAGAATGACGCTGTTCGGCGGTCCTATCTAGGCTACTGATACTTCCGCCTTGAGACCCCGACAGCCCCGCGTTCCAACAGCAGTCTGAAGAATACGTCTTCGGTCGATTGACTCCACCGCGCCGAAAAAGCCGGGAGATCGCTAGTGCAGGCCACGACCTATCGACCCACCTTGCTCCGCGCGCTGTTGCCGCGTGACACGCTTCTGCTGCAAATGGCTCTCGTCATTGGCGGAACCGCCTTCGTCGCTCTCTCCGCTCAAATCCGTTTCGGCCTTCCGTTTACACCCGTTCCCCTGACCGGGCAGACGTTTGCCGTGTTGCTGACAGGCGCTCTTCTCGGTAGCCGACTAGGCGCCGCGAGCATGACCACCTACTGGACGGCCGGCGCCTTCGGACTTCCCGTCTTCAACGGCTGGGGCGGCGGCTGGGCCGCGGCCACCGGTCCGACGGGGGGCTACATCGTCGGCTTCATCGCCGCCGCCTTCGTCATCGGCTGGTTCACCGAGCGAGGGTGGGATCGCGGCCCCCGAATCATATTCCCACTGCTGACCGGCAACGCCCTCATCTACGCGCTCGGGCTTCCCTGGCTCGCCCGCTTCGTCGGTCCCGATCAGGTCCTTCATGCCGGCCTCTGGCCTTTCATTCCCGGTGATCTTGTCAAGCTCATGGCGGCGACCGTCGCGCTGCCCGGCGGCTGGACAGTCGTGCGCAAGCTACGGGCCATCTGAACTGATCCAAATTCATCGTTGCCCTGTGATTTACTCCGGCTTCCGCAGTTCATGCACCTTTGGCAACCGTAGCGTCTTCCTTGAGACAAGGGATTATAATAAGGAAGCAGAGTACAGCCTTTCGTGAACCGCCCGGCTGGTGTCAGCGTCGGAGCGACGGGGGAAAGTATGGCGACCCAAAGACCGCGAACAGTAGGAGAACTCAAGGCCTCCGGTTATCACGTGCGACCGGTGCGAGACGAAATGCGCCGGAACCTCATCAGGCGGATGCGGAACGACGACGAGCTTTTCCCGGGCATTGTCGGCTTCGAAGACAGTGTCCTGCCGCATGTCGAGAACGCAATCCTTTCCGGTCAGGACGTCATCTTCCTCGGCGAAAGAGGCCAGGCGAAGTCGCGCCTGATCCGCTCCCTTGTGAACCTGCTCGACGACACGATACCCGCCGTCGCAGGCTGCGAGATCAACGACAACCCCTATGATCCGATCTGTCGATCCTGCCGCGAACGTGCAGCAGAGCAAGGCGACGCCTTGGAGATCGCTTGGCTGACGCCCGACCAGCGCTACGGCGAGAAGCTCGCCACCCCCGACATTACCATCGCCGACCTCATCGGAGAGATCGACCCCATCAAAGTGGCCGAGGGCCGCTACCTCTCGGACGAGATGACAATCCACTACGGCCTTATCCCGAGGAGCAACCGGGGAATCTTCTGCATAAACGAGTTGCCCGACCTGGCCGAGCGCATCCAGGTTGGCCTGCTGAACATCATGGAGGAACGCGACGTCCAGATCCGCGGCCATCGCGTGCGTCTGCCACTAGACGTCTATCTCGTCGCCAGCGCCAACCCTGAAGACTACACGAACCGCGGTCGCATAATCACCCCTTTGAAAGACCGCTACGGAGCCCAGATACGCACTCACTACCCGCGAAAGGCCGAGCACGAGATCGCGATCGTGGAACAAGAGATGCACCAGTTCCACGACGACGACCTCCAGGTCTTCGTGCCTCAGTACATGAAGGAGATCATCGCCGAGATCACCCGTCTGGCCCGTCGCAGCCCGGACGTCAACCAGCGGTCGGGCGTCTCGGTGCGCGCCTCCATCACCAACTACGAGAGCCTCCTCGCCAACGCCACGCGCCGCGCGATACGCTTGAACGAGAGCGAGGTCGTGCCGCGCATCAGCGATCTGCCTTACGTCATGCCGTCCACCACCGGTAAGGTGGAATTCGAGACGGTAGAAGAGGGCAGAGAAGAGCAGATCCTGGAGAAAGTGATGCTCGCCGCAGTCCTCACGGTGTTCAACCGCTACCTCAGCGTCGCCGACCTGGATGGCGTCGTGGCCCCCTTCAAGGACGGTCTCTCCGTCGCCGTGTCCGACACGATGCCCTCGCGCGACTACCTGCCCCTGCTGGAAAAGGTCGAGGGACTGGGGCGCGCCGTTGCTCAGTTGAAAGTGGGCGAGCAGCCGGCGTGCATCGCCTCGGCGGTCGAGTTTGTCCTCGAAGGCCTTCACCTAAACAAGCGGCTCAACAAGGAGAAACTCCCCGGCCGCGCCCATTACCGAGGCTAGAATGTACAACTATCGCTACTCGGAGTGGGACGGCTCTCAAGACCTGTCGCTTCTCGATGGCGACAGCCTCCTCCAGAACATTACCGACGACCTCATGACCTCCGGCGATCTACAGCAAGCTCTGCGTAACCTGCTGCAAAGGGGCCTTCGCAACGAGCAGGGGCAGCGCTTTGCCGGCCTGCGCGAGCTGCTGCAGCGGCTGCGCCAACAACGCCGCCAAATCCTCGACCGCTATGACCTAAGCTCCGCCTTCGAAGACATCAGGCAGCGCCTCGACGAGATCCTGCGAATTGAAAAGAACACGCTGCGCCGGCGCCTCGAAGACGCACGCAGCCGCCTCACCGACACTTCGGGGCTGCCGGAGGAGAACGCAACGCCGCAAGACGCCGGCGGCGACGACGAGCAAGACCGCCAGTTCGCCGAGATGCTCCGAGACATCGTCCAACGCAAGCAGAACGTCCTCAACAACCTGCCGACCGACGTCGGCGCCCAGGTTAAGGGGCTACAAGACTACGAGTTCATAGATCCGGAGGCGCAGCACAAGTTCCAAGAACTGCTGGCGACGCTCAGGAAGGCGATGCTAGACACCTTCTTCAAAGAGCTGCACAGGCAGATTAGCGAGATGACGCCGGAGCAGATGGAGCGCCTGAAGGACATGCTCCGGGACCTTAACCGGATGCTCTCAGAGAGGATGGCGGGGAACGAGCCCGACTTCGCACAGTTCATGGAAAGCTACGGGGACCTGTTCGGGCCGGACCCGCCGCAGAGCCTCGAAGAGCTGATTGCCCAGATGCAGCACCAGATAGGCCGGATGCAGAGCCTGCTCGACAGCATTCCCGCCGACATGCGTCAGCAGTTGCAAGACCTCCTATCAGAGAAGGTGGCCGACCCGGAGCTGCAGACGGAACTGAGCGAACTGGCCGGTAACTTGGAGCTGCTTTACCCCATGCGAAGCCTCCTCAGTCGCTACCCCTTTCGCGGGGACGAAGAGCTGGACCTCACGGAAGCGATGCGGCTCATGGATCACATGCAGGAACTCGACGAGCTTGAGCACCAACTGGAGCGGGTCGACTACGGCGGCGACATCGAAGAGATCGACCCCGAGAAAGTGGGAACGCTTCTCGGAGAGGAAGCGAAAGAGGAGTTTGAGCAGCTACACCGCTTCCTGGAGACCCTCGAAGAGGCAGGCTACATCCGACGCAAGGGGCGAAACTGGGAGCTCACCCCGCGCGCGATGCGCAAGATCGGCGAGAAAGCGCTGGGCGAGATCTACGCTCAACTCAAGGTGGACAAGGCGGGCAAACATCCCCTGCGCAACCCCGGCCTGGGCGGCGAAAAGGCCGACGATACTAAGCGCTACGAGTTCGGCGACCCGATGCACTTCCATCTCGAGAGGACGATCATGAACTCCCTGCAGCGCGAGCCGTCGCATGGCCCGCCGCTCCGCCTGCGCGAAGACGACTTCGAGGTCTATCGAAGCGAGCAGCTAACCCAGACAGCGACCGTCGTCATGGTGGACCTCTCCTGGTCGATGGCCCTGCGGGGCAGCTTTCAGGCGGCTAAGAAGGTGGCCCTCGCCCTGAACAATCTGATCAGCAGCCGGTTCTCCCACGACTCGCTTTACGTCGTCGGCTTCTCTGCATATGCGCGGGAGCTCAAGACGGAAGAGTTGCTGTCCGTGAGCTGGGACGAATCGGTGCTGGGCACCAACATGCATCACGCCCTAATCCTCGCCCAGAAGTTGCTCTTGAAACACAAAGTAGGGACCCGTCAGATCATTATTATCTCCGACGGGGAGCCGACAGCCCATCTGGAAAGAGGACGTTCCTGTTTCGCCTACCCTCCCAGTCCTATCACCATCCGCGAGACCCTGAAGGAGGTCAAGCGCTGCACCGACAAGGGCATCCTCATCAATACGTTCATGCTTGACCGCAACTACTATCTGAAAGAGTTCGTGAACGAGATGGCCAGGATCAACAAGGGCCGCGTCTTCTACACGACGCCCGAGGCGCTGGGCGAGTACATCCTGGTCGACTACGTGGCCCACAAGCAGAGGCACATTCGATCCTGAGCGTTGCCTCGCCTCTCGCCCAGCCCGGCACTCCAAGCTCGACCTACGCCGAAGGCCCCTCATCGAGATTATCCAGCGGGGACGCCGCGCCCGGCACCAAGCCGAACCGCGCCCACATCTTCAGCGCTTCCCGCAGTTCATCTAGTCGCGCCGGGTCTGCTTGCAGGTTCTTGAGAAGGCACTTCTCGATGTGCGTCTCCATCAGCAGCAGCCCCGCCTGGTCGATACTGGCTCGCACCGCCATCATTTGGGTCAGCACCAGCTCACACTCGCGATCCTCTTCCAACATCCGCTGGATCCCGCGTATCTGACCCTCAATCCGACGCAAGCGGGTGACAATGCTCTTGGTATCCGATTGTGGTTCAGTATTCATTCTTCTGCTCCGAAGCCGTATACTTGAAAAAAGCGACCTCGAAAGGGCTCCTGCGTTGACATACCCCTAGGGGGTATGCTACTATTATGGCGATGGCTTGCTTCCCTGTCAAGACAGCAGGGTTGGCGAAGGAGGAGAGACAATGGCAGCCGTGAAAGATGTAACCGATTCCACTTTTGACCAAGACGTCCTCAAGTCCACCACGCCCGTCTTGGTCGACTTCTGGGCCCCCTGGTGCGGCCCGTGCAGAATGGTATCGCCTTTGGTCGAGGAGCTTGCCTCTGAGTTTGCCGGCAAGGTCAGCTTCTACAAGCTGAACACCGACGACAACCCCCTTACGTCGACGAACTATGGCATCCGCAGCATCCCAACCCTGCTCATCTTCAAGGGGGGCAAGCAGGTCGGACAGATGATCGGTTTCAGGCCCAAGGCGGAACTGAAGAAGCAGCTAGATAGCGCCATAGCCTAGCGCTGGAGCGCCTCTCGTGACTGCTCCGCCAGATCTTTGCAGGGCAACCACCTTTCTGTCGTCTTCACCAGCGGCGAGTCTGCGTCCTGCTTGAGAAGAGACCGGGCATCGTGAAAGAGTACGACATCGTGATCGTTGGCGGCGGCCCGGCTGGTCTCGCGGCTGGCCTTTACGCGGCGCGTGCCCGGCGCAAGACGCTCCTTCTCGAAAAAGAAGTCACCGGCGGCCAGATCGCTCTCACGAACCTGATCGAGAACTACCCCGGCTTCCCAGACGGCATCAACGGGTTCGATCTCGCCCAGCTCATGCAGCATCAGGCACGGAAGTACGGGATGGAGGCCGCCTACGCTGAGGTAACCTCGGTGGAGCGTGCGGACGGCCGTTTCCTGCTGAAAACGACCGAAGATTACTACCTGGCGAAGGCGGTCATCCTGACCGGCGGCGCCTCCTACCGAAGCCTGGGCGTGCCGGGCGAAGAGCGTCTGACCGGCAAGGGGGTATCGTACTGCGCTACCTGCGACGGCGCCCTCTTCCGAGACCAGACGGTCGCCGTCGTGGGCGGTGGCGACGCCGCCATCGATGAGGCTCTCTTTCTCACCCGCTACGTCTCTCGGGTCAACCTCATCCACCGGCGCGACCAGTTGAGAGCCGGGCTTATCCTCCAGGAGCGCGCCTTCTCTCAGCCAAAGATCTCGTTTCTTTGGAACACGGTTGTCACCGAAATCCTGGGCGAGGAGGCGGTAACCGGGCTCAGGCTGCGCAACCTGGTCACGGGCGATGAGACGGAGATGGCGGTCGCCGCCGTCTTCATTTTCGTCGGCACCGAGCCAAGTCGCGGCTACCTGAGCGATCTGGTCAAGCGGGATGACACCGGGCACATCGCAGTCAACGCGTGGATGGAGACGGACGTGGCCGGCCTGTTCGCCGCCGGCGACGTGCGGGCCAACGCCTCTCGACAGGTCGTAAGCGCGGCCGGAGACGGCGCCACCGCCGCCATCAGAGCTGACGAGTACATCAGCGCCAAGTTTGGCGCCTGGGCTCCACAGCCGTAGCCGCGCCCCTTTTTTTCTCTTCCCCATTGGATGATAGATCGTACAGCAGCCGCTTGACAAAGAGATCATCGCGATCTAGTCTTATGAACTCCCGCCGGACTCGTCGTCAGTGGCCCTAAGAGCCTGCAAGTCGTTGCAGACACAGACTTCATGGGAGGTGAAGAAAATGTCTCGTCGTCACTGGGGAACCCTCGCTCTAGCCTTAGCTGTCTCCCTGACCATAACCTCCGTTTGGCTCCTCAATTCCGGGAGGGACGTATCGCACGCTCAACAAGGCCCCAGTCTGGAACTTGACATGGACCCCCTGAACGGCAGTGGCCCCTGCAACCCGGTGGATACCACCGTCAACCACGACATGAATGAGGTGGGCAACTACCAAGTGGCGGTCTGTCTGACAAACGCTGGCGCGGGTAATGAGCCAAATGCCTTCAACTTCGACCTGATGTACGACGACTCGCTCAACCATTGCGTGCCCGTACCGTGTGGGCCTGGCGACGCCTGCTTGGACAGCAACCCGGACGCGAACACCGGCGTCACCGTCTTCAGTACGCCCAGCTTGGGCAACGTGGGCTACGACTGCAGCGGTGTCGGTGTTGCCCCGCCGGTTTGCGACAGTAACACCGGCGACCCGGGGCCGGGCCAAGGCCGGGCCTATATTGGCTGTTTCACGGTAAGGACCCCGACCCTGCCCGTCGGCGATGGAGTCTCGGCGCCGATCGCCGAGGTGACGTTCCATGCTACTGCCGGCGGTGTCGACAACCTGTCACTGGAAAACGTTGACGTGTTTAGCCAAGACCTTGGCGACCGCGTGGTGGCCTGCCCTGGCGACATCGGCGAGTGCCTCGGCGGTACCGACAACAAGACCGGCGGCCCCCCGGCGACAACGGCACCCACGGCCTCGTCGACACCCGCGGCCACCGCGACGCTCGCACCACTTTGCGGCCTGCCGGGTGTGCCCACTTGCACGCCCACCCCGAAGCCCTACACGGCGACGCCGACAGCGAAGAATACGTTCACGCCGACGAGAACGCCGAGGCCAACCCGGACAACCAAACCCACGTCCACGCCGACACCCGTAGTTGTGAATCCCGTGGGCTTGCCCGTCACGGGATTCTCGGGAGTGATCGCTGTTCCCGGCTCCGGGCAGGCAACCATCCGTTTCAGCAGGCCGATGCATGATGACAACTTCGGCATCATGCTCACGCCGGCAGGCGCATGTCAGCCGTCGGTCAGTAGCAAGACCCGTACCGGGTTCACGCTCTCCTGCCCCGGCGGAGGTGACGTGCAGTGGATGGTGTTATGGACCGCTAGGTGACTTGAATCCGCACCCGGCTCTACACCAGCAATAGCCCTCGGGGCTGGGTTGTTCCCAGCCCCGAGTCTATCTAACACAAACCGCCGCTACCTCCCGCAACGTGCGTGCTCTTTGACGCGGCAGGAGCGCGCCCCCTATACTTGACCCGGTCCTCCCAACCGTTGTCCCGCGGGAGTGGACGGGTCCTGGTGGGCCTCGCGGTCTTCAAAATCGTTGCGGGGCGGCCTGCGCCGTCCTGGGTGGGTTCGACTCCCACCCACTCCCGCCAGATGCGAATCGAATCTAGCAAGAACACGCCTTTTGAGGGACTTCTGACCCTCACTTCTGGTTACTTATTCTTCAGAATCGTTGCGGGGCGGCCTGACCGCCCCAGATGGTTCGACTCCTGCCCACTGCTGCTAAACACAAATCGAATCTAGCAAGCGCAACGCTTTGAGGCTTCCTGACCCTTTCTCATTGCTAAGTCCCATCAACAAGTGATCACAAAACGGTCCAGGAAATCTTTCACAAATGGTTCCGCGTGGAGTGACAGTGTTCGTTCGGATGGATTTCCATCGGCTTTGGCTCAGTGCAGATATGGAATCATCTCAGCGCTTCTCCGCGATGGAGCCCTTCCACCGCGAGGGTGGTCACGGGACTAGCAGCGATATTGCTCTTCCTGGGCGACTGGCTATTGTTCGATGTTCTATGGGTTGCCAAACGAGTTCTGTGGCTTGCGCGGTGAACGGCAGTCGTCATCCGGCGAAGTGCGCTGGTGATGCCTTCGATCAGGCGCGCACTTCATGACCTAGCCAAGCGCAGACATGACCGGCATCGCTTGCGTGATTTGGAATGATCAGAATCAGCTCGACATAGTTGCGGCCCGATCATTCGGGCTACTCTCTCATCTCTTGGCTGCATCCGGCGGGACCTCCTGCGACCGCCGCGAGCGCTTCGGCCGGCGCACGAACAAATCGATGACGTTGCTCATTATCGGTGGCTCGCTTAGCAAGTGCGAGCGTTCCGCGAAAGGCGGACCGTTGTGCTCGGAGGCCTGTCGAGAACGAGCGCCCGACCCAACGAGCAAGCGTCGGCACGACACCTCGCCTCGCGCGCGGGCTCATTGCTCCACTTCTTGCTCTTCGTCGACGGATTCTCTCACTCGGACGAAGAATTAGGTTGAATTGACCGACGATAGGGGTATAATGGCGTCGATTGGCGATTTGGCGTCCCTCTACTCCGATATACAGAAGATGCGTCGCCAGATTCAAAAAGGGGTCTGAAAAGCGGATAACCAACCCGAGCCTTCCCAAGCAGAGGGTCGGGGGTTCGAGTCCCGTTTCCCGCTCCAGGTCCTTTTCCCGAAATCGTTGACGAAGCCGGGCACTTCGCCCGGCTTTCTTGATGGAGCACTATGAGCACAGCCCAAATATCTGCCATCGAGGGTGACGCCGTCCGGGAGAGCATCCGCAACATCGCGATCATCTCCCACGTGGACCACGGCAAGACGACGCTGGTCGACGCAATGCTTTGGCAGACCGGCGTCTTCCGCGAGAATCAAGAGGTCGTCGAGCGGGTGATGGACTCGAACGACCTGGAACGTGAGAAGGGGATCACGATTCTGGCTAAGAACACAGCGGTGCGGTTTGGCCGGTACAAGATCAACATCGTCGATACGCCCGGACATGCCGACTTCGGTGGCGAGGTGGAGCGCACGCTGAAGATGGTGGACGGCGTGCTGCTGTTGGTCGACGCCAGCGAAGGGCCGCTGCCGCAGACGCGCTTTGTGCTGAAGAAGGCGCTGGAACTGGGACTGCCGCCGATCGTCGTGATCAACAAGATCGACCGGAAGGACGCGCGGCCACAGGAGGTGCTGGACGAGATCTACGACCTATTCATCGACCTCGACGCGCACGAGTCCCAGCTCGATTTTCCTGTGCTCTACACGATCGCGCGCGGCGGCGTTTGCCGGCTGACGCCCGAAGGCAAGAACCATCGCCTGCAGCCGCTGTTCAAGGAGATCATCCGGTCGATTCCGCCACCGCGCTATCAGCCGTCAATGCCCCTGCAGATGCTGGTGCTGAATCTGGATTACTCGGATTTTGTCGGACGGCTGGCGGTGGGACGTATCGTCAATGGGCGCCTGCGGGCGAAGCAGGACGTGGCGCTGGTGCGCGAGGACGGTAGCATCGATCGCGCCCGGATAAGCTATCTGTACACATTTGAGGGGCTGGAGCGCGTCGAGGTGACCCAGGCAGGGCCGGGGGAGATCGTACAACTGGCAGGATTCGACGAGGTGAACATCGGGGACACTATCACTGACGCGGATGACCCACGGCCGCTTCCGCGCGTGACCATCGACGAGCCGACGGTGAGCATGATGTTTTCCATCAACACGTCGTACTTCGCCGGTCAAGAGGGACGGTTCGTAACGTCGCGCAACCTGAAGGACAGGCTGGAGCGGGAAGTGCTGACGAACGTGGCGCTGCGCGTTGAACCAGGCGACTCGGCGGACAACTTCAAGGTGTCGGGCCGAGGTGAGCTGCAGATGGCGATCTTGATCGAGACGATGCGGCGCGAGGGGTTCGAGCTGTCGGCCAGCAAGCCACAGGTGATAACACGCGAAATCGATGGCGTTGTGCACGAGCCCATGGAGCACCTGGTGATCGACTGCCCGGATGAGTACGTGGGGATCGTGTCACAGAAGATCGCCATCCGCAAGGGGCGCATGACGAACATGGTAAACCACGGAACGGGCCGGGTGCGGCTGGAGTTTCGCATCCCGTCGCGGGGGCTCATCGGCTTCCGCAGCCAGTTCCTGACGGACACGCGTGGCACCGGTCTATTGAACCACCTGTTTGACGGGTATAAGCCCTGGCAGGGAGACATCGAGCATCGTACGAACGGCGCGCTGGTGGCGGACCGCACGGGCACCGTGATGGCGTA
>JBEKDP010000038.1:0-10910 GCA_050014295.1 Dehalococcoidia bacterium
TATGGCATCGGCGACATCGTTGCCGTCGCTGGCGTGACCGGCCGCGTCGAGGAGGTGAACCTCCGTCGCACCGTCCTGCGCGACCTCGACGGCACGGTGCACAGCGTCCCGAACAGCGAGATCCGCGTCGCGAGCAACTACACCCGCGAGTGGTCGGGCGTGAACATGAACGTGACCGTGGCCTACGAGGCCGACATCGACCGCGTGACGGAGGTGATCGACCGCGTCGGTCGCGAGTTGGCCGCTGAGCGCCCTTACAAGTCGCTGATAACCGAGGCACCGCATGTGGTGCGGGTGGACGCCTTCAAGGACAGCGGCGTCTCGTTGAAAGTGCTGGGCGTGACGAAGCCGATGCGTCAGTGGGAGGTGATGGGGGAGCTGCGGAAGCGCCTGAAGAAGGCCTTCGACGCTGAGCACATCGAGATGCGCTGGTAGCATCTGTTCTGAGGGGTGGTATGAAGAAGAACAAAGCCGGTTCTATCAGTGCAGCCCAAGCGGTTGAAGGAATGCAGGCGTCACTGAGGAATGCGGAAGCTCTGCTTGAAGAGGCACAAGTACTCTCCAACGCCGGACACCCTGCACGCGCGGTCGCGCTGGCAATACTGGCCTACGAAGAACTGGGGAAGCTGGCAAAGCTTGCAAACGTAAACCATTATGCACAGTCTGGACGGATGGGAGCATGGTGGAAGGCATTTCGCTCGCACAACTCCAAAATCGCGTCTCAGGACTTGCTCACCCTGTGCATCATATTAGAGAAGATGGATCAGAGCCTCATCGAGCCTGTCGTTGTCGGCGACACTGCCAAGTTCTTGAACCGCATCAAAATGAAGGCGATATATACTGACCTTCAAGATAATTCGTTTGTGTGTCCACTGGACGACGCTGAAGTCATCGGGCGAGAGAAGGCGGTGATTGACTACGTCCAGACTACCCTCCAGTTGCATAGGGCAATCGTTGCTACGCTTACCCCCGAGTTCTTGGCTGATTTCTGGAGAGACCGTACCCGGCAGGACAAGGTGGACGATGACGTACGCGCATTCCGCGGCGATGTCGCTCGGCGGTGGGTAAGCGATAGATTCGCGCCCCCTGACATTCCCAGCGGCCCCGCTGGCAGTAACCCGGCGTGAACACTGAAGCGTCCAGCATGACCCCTGAAGGGTGAGGGGTTTCAACCCTCAGAGGCGTACCCCCTCGCGCGCGACAACGCGAGCGCAGCCCCCAGAAGCGACCCTGCACCTACCTTCCTTGACCCCCCTGATCCGCCGATGCTATGATCTGTTCACATCGCGTTAGCGAAAGGAGAATCCGCGTCCTTGCGCCTATTCCGTCGCCCCAAGGCTGAGGAGGAAGACGCTAAGAAGACCGAACGGGCCCTGGAGCGCACCCGCAAGACCTGGTTCAGCCACCTCACCGCCCTCTTCGACCGCTCCCGTATCGATGACTCCCTCTGGGAAGAGCTGGAGGAGCTTCTCATTGCCGCCGACGCCGGCGTCGCGACCGCCCAGAAGGTGCTGGAGGACGTCCAGCAGCGCGTCGAAAGGGAGGGGATCAAGGACCCGGCGCTTGTGCGGACCGCCCTCAAGCAGGAGTTGGTCGCCATCCTGCAGGAGGGCGCGCCGCACGGCAGGCTCTGGCGCAACGGCCACGGCGACGGCGATGTCCCCAAGCCTGCCGTCATCCTCGTTGTCGGCGTCAACGGCACTGGCAAGACGACGAGCATCGGCAAGCTGGCGCACGCTTTCCAGCAGGACGATAATCAAGTGACCATCGCCGCAGCCGACACTTTTCGCGCGGCGGCGATCGAGCAGATGAAGCAGTGGGGTGAGCAGGTCGGAGCGCAGGTGGTCGCGCATCAGCAGGGCGCGGATCCCGGCGCGGTCGTCTTCGATGCCCTGTCGGCGGCGGAGAGCCGCGGCAGCGACATCGTCATCATCGACACCGCCGGCAGGCTGCACACCAAGTTCAATTTGATGGAGGAGCTACGGAAGATACTTCGCGTCATTCAGCGCAAAGACCCGACGGCGCCCCACGAGGTACTGCTCGTGCTGGACGCGACGACGGGCCAGAACGCGCTCGTTCAGGCAAAGGCTTTCGCCGAGGCGGTGGACGTCACAGGCATATGCCTGGCGAAGCTCGACGGCACCTCCAAAGGGGGCATGGTTTTCGCCATCGCCGATCAGTTAGGCGTGCCGGTGCGCTTTGTCGGCACCGGCGAGCGGCCGGAGGACTTGAGCTCCTTTTCGCCCGAGGAGTTCGTTGAAGCGCTCTTCGAATAGCCGACCTCTTTCATCGCTGATCCCCTCAAGGACGAGGCCGATGGCTAACAGGCGCTCGCGGGCGCGCGGTGATGTCGCCGCTCCGCCGCTGAGGGTTCGACATGGTTGAAACGCTGTCCTGGTGGCTAGCGCTCGAGGTGATGGGGCTCGTCGCTTTCCCTCTCGTCTACCTCTTCTTCCCGCGCTTCCCCGACCGCGGCTACGCCTTCGCCAAGCCGTTCGGCCTCCTCATCATCGGCTTCGTGTTCTGGGTGCTGGGCTCCGCCTGGGTACTCTCGAACACGCCCGGCGGCATCATTTGGGCGATCGTCTTGGTTGGCGCCGGCTCCGGCTACGTCGTCTGGCGGCGGCGAGACGAGATGCGCGTCTTCCTGCGCGAGAACTGGCAGCTCATCCTCGTCATCGAGGGCGTATTCTTCCTGGCCTTCGTGTTTGCGGCGTTCCTGCGCTCCTACTCCCCGGACATCGCGGGGACGGAGAAGCCGATGGACTTCGCCTTCCTGAACGCCGCGACGCACACCCAGCACTTCGCTCCGAACGACCCCTGGCTCTCCGGCCATGCCATCAGCTACTACTACGGCGGCTACCTGCTGGTGGCGATGACCGGCAAGCTGGCGGGCGTTGCCACGGCAATCGGCTATAATCTTGGCTTGGCGATGGTCGCCGCCCTGGCGGTGGTCTCCGTCTTCGGCCTCGTCTACAACCTGGCTGCCCTCCATGGCCGCTCGAACGGCGGAACGGCGGCTCGGCGGCTCGGCGGCATCCTCGTCTGGCCGCTCATCTTCGGTTTAGCGGCGTCGCTCCTGCTGACGGTGATGGGGAACCTGGAGGGGCTGCTGGAGTTCCTCGCGGCGCATGGCTTCGGCTCGATCGGGTTCTGGAAATGGGTTGACATAAAGAATCTAAGCGTTGCCAGTCCTACCACCAACAAGTGGTACCCGACGGAGTTCTGGTGGTGGTGGCGCGCCGCGCGCATCGTCTCGCCGACCGCGCCGGAGACGATTACGGAGTTCCCGTTCTTCAGCTTCCTTCTCGGCGATCTCCATCCTCACGTGATGGCGATCCCGTTTGGCCTGCTCGCCACGGCGACGGGGGTGCGTCTGCTTCAGGAGGAGGAGACGCTCGATGTCTGGTTCTGGACGAAGCACCCGTGGCTGCTCGCTGGCATGGCGATTCTGGTGGGAGGGCTTTCCTTCTTCAACACCTGGGACCTGCCGACTTTCTTCTTCCTGCTCGTCGTTGCCGCCTTCGTGCGCAACTTCCTGGCCCTTCGCCAGTGGGGCTGGCCTCTGGCCAAGCAAACGCTCGGCTTTGCTCTGCCCCTCGGCGTGGCGGCTGTGCTCGCGTACATTCCCTATCACAAGGCATTCATCCCTCAGTTCGGCTTCGCCAGCCAGGCCAACGGCATCGCGCCGGTGGATGGCAACGGAACGCTCCCGTTTCATGCGCTCGTCTTCTGGGGGCCATTCGCCGTGCTCGTCATCCCCTTCGCGGTTCAGCGATTCGTCGCCTCGCTCAAGGAGCGACGCTGGCGGCAACAGGAGTGGCTGGCGGCGGCGCCGGCGCTGCTCGTCGTGCTCTTCTGGCTGCTATGGGTAGCTTCGAAGGGCAAGCTCGGCGACGCAGTCTCCAGCCGGGGGAGCGCCTGGCTCACGGATATCGTCATCATGGCCATCCTCACGCTCCTGCTGGCGACGCTCCGGCGCGAAATGGAGGCGGGCGCCGCCAAGGAAAAGGCTCTCGTCGTCCTGGGGGCGTTGATTACAATGTCGGTGGCGGTTCTACTCATCCTCGGCGCCGAGTTCTTCTTCATTCGCGATGTGTTTGACAACCGGATGAACACCGTCTTCAAGTTCTACTACCAGGCCTGGCTGCTACTGGCCGTCGGCGGTGGCTTCGCGCTCTACTATATGGTCATGCACTGGCTGCCCGGCCGTGGCGTGCGCAGAACTTGGGGCGTCGGCTGGGGTGCAGCCGCGGCGCTCGTTCTGGCGGCGGCGATGCTCTACCCGTTGGGCGCCACCTTCGCTAGGACTGAGGGCTTCACGACGCCTCGGAGCCTCGACGGACTGGCCTGGGCGCAGAAGCAGTACCCCGACGATTTGGCGGCGGCGCAGTGGCTGGCGCAGAACGCGCCCAAGTCGGCGGTGATCGTGGAGACGGTGGGAAGCCAGGCGGTCGGCTACGAGTACGGGTCCACCGGCCAGATAGCCACTTGGAGCGGGCTGTCCACCGTCCTTGCTTGGCCCGGCCACGAGCAGCAGTGGCGCGGCGGCGACGAGGCGTTTCAGGGCAGGCAGCAGGACGTGGACCGTCTCTATACGTCCGAGAACGCGGACGAGGTGATGGGCATCGTGCAGAAGTACGGTATCGACTACATCTGTGTGGGCGCGTTGGAGCGCCAGACCTATTCGCAGGCCTCGCTGGAGAAATTCGGTAGCATGTTCCCCGTCGCCTACAGCGTGGGGAACACCGTCATCTATCAGGTGACGGGAGCAAACACGGCGGGGGCTCAATAGATGGCGAGGTGGAGCGACGCTTGAGAACGCCGTATACTAGTCGCCAGGGAGTTACTTAGCAAATGGCCGTTTCTGAGAAGCCCGACACAGAGAAGCCCGAGATAGCCGCCGTCCAGAACCGAATTACCATGGCTTCAGTTCTCGCTTGGGTCAAGAAGAACTGGACCTGGGAGCTCGGCCTCTACGGGCTGCTTGTCTTGATTGCCGCCGGTCTGCGCTTCTGGGACCTGGGCGCCCGCGCGTTCAACCATGACGAGAGCCTCCACGCCACCTACAGTTGGTACCTGTACATGGGTCGGGGTTACCAGCACGACCCGATGATGCACGGGCCCTTCCAGTTCTTCTTCATCGCTGGTCTCTGGAAAGTACTTGCCTTCCTGAGCTCCGCGCCTATCCTCAGCAACTTCGTGCACTGGGGCCCCAGCGATTACACCGCTCGCATGTCGCCGGCGATCTTCGGCACGGCGCTGGTGGCGGTGCCCTACTTCTTCCGCAGCCACCTGGGCCGCATCGGCGCCCTTGCGGCGGCGCTCTTCTTGGTCTTCTCGCCCACCCTACTCTACTTCAACCGCTTCACCCGCGGCGACACGTATATGGAGTTCTGGACGCTCGGGCTTGTGATCTGCATCTGGCGCTACATGGCCGATCGTCGGACGCTCTGGCTCTTCTTGGCGGCCGGTCTGCTCGCGCTCAGCTTCGCCACCAAAGAAGTCACGTTCCTGACCTCTGCTCTCCTGCTGGTTTTCCTCGACCTGCTTTTCGCCTGGGAGTTGCGGGATCAGCTACAGCAGCGCTCCAGCTCCCCGCCCGCGGCGTCCACCGGCGTGGCTGAAGAGGAGAGCCGTCGCCAAAGGAAGAAGGGGGCGGTCGCGCCGTCCCGAGCACAACGGAGTAGCGTCAACCCGCTGCAGTGGCCCCTTGTCTATGTCGGGTTGGTGCTTACTGCCTGGCTGCTGGCGATCACCTGGCCACTCACCGCCCGCTGGCGCCGGCGATGGGGTCTGGAGAGCATGGCGGCGTCCGGCGATATGCTGGTGCTGCTGGGAACGCTGGCGGCTGTCCAGTTCGCGGCTGCGGTGCAGATGCTCCCCTTCATCGGCGACAAGGGCTATTACCGGGAGGTCGACGAGAACACCCTCATGAAGGTGTCCGTCTTTTCCTTCCTGATCGTCTCGACCTATATCGGCGTTCTCTGGCGACCGCGCACCTGGCTTATCGCGGCCGCCATCTTCTACACGATCTTTGTCCTTCTCTACACGACCTTCTTCACCAACATGGGCGGCTTTTGGTCCGGCATCTGGGGTTCCTTCGACTACTGGCTGCAGCAGCAGGGAGTGGCGCGCGGTAGCCAGCCCCGCTACTACTACCTGATGATCCTGCCGATGTACGAGTTCCTGCCGCTGCTGTTCGCCGCCATCGGCGCGGCCTGGTTCATCCTGCGAAAGCAGTTTCTCCTATCGCTCGGCGCCCTGGTGGCTGTTTGCGCCCTTATCTTCGTCTACTTCACGGTCTCCGCCTCGCTGGCGGGTATGATCCCCGTGCTTGTGGTCATCGGCATTGTACTTATCGCCCTCCAGCAGGACCTATTTACGTCGTTCCTCATCTTCTGGGCCGTCGGCGCGCTGATCGCCTTCGCCGTCGCCGGCGAAAAGATGCCGTGGCTGACGCTTCACATGCTGGTGCCCATAATCATCCTCGCGGCGAAGTTCCTGGACAGCCTCTTTGAGCACTTCTCCTTCCGGCTCCCCGTCGATTGGCGTAGCCCCGGCGCTCTCGTCCTGCTGGCGGCGCCGCTCGGCGCCCTCTCGATGCTCATCCTCTGGGTGACCGACTTCTCCGCAGTCGGCGCGATCTTGGCGCTCATCGTCGGCGTCGCCGCGCTCGGGTTGGTGGCGCGGGCGGGCATGCTCTACGGCCGGCTCTCGGCGGCGCAGGCGGCCACTGCCCTGGTGATCCCGGCGTTGCTTGTTCTGACGTTCCGCGATGGGATTCGCTCATCCTTCCAGATCGGCGATTGGCCGCGAGAGATGCTCTCCTACGCCGACACCTCGCCGGACATCCCCTGGACCAGAGACCAATTGGCTAGCCTGGGTCAGCAGACTGGTCTCGGATTCAACTATCCCATCGTCGTTGACAACGATCTGGCCTGGCCCTTCGTCTGGTATCTGCGTGACTACACGAAGGTCCAGTGGTCATCCAGCACAATGGCGCCGCCTGTCGCCGGGAGCATTGTAGTCGTGTCGATGGACCACAAGGCATGGATGGATCCTTATTTGGACGACTACAACGAGCCCGTGTCGATAAGGCACTATTGGTGGTTCGGCGACGGTCCTCAGTACTACGAGGGAGTGACACCCACCGACTTCGCTAAGAGCCTGTTCGATCCCAGCGTATGGAACGTCTGGCGCAACTACTTCGTCGACCGTAGCACGCCCTGGAGCCCGCCGCCGGACGATGCCCTGGTCTACATGCCGAAGCAGCCTGCTACGGCGGGTGCCCCACCGATCAAGCCGGCGGCCGCCATTCCCACAGTCACCGTCGCTCCTTCCAGTCTGACCGTCATCGGCGCCCCGGGCTCGGACCGTGGGCAGTTGAGCCAGCCGGCCGGGATCAGTCTCGATGCCGCTGGGAACCTCTACGTCGCGGACAGCCGGAACAACCGAATCGAGGAGTTCGACCCGAGTGGCAACGTTGTGCGAATTCTCGGCTCCGGCGGTGACAAGCCGGCCGATTTCAATGAGCCGTGGGGCGTGGCGGTGGACAAGAGCGGCAATGTCTACGTCGCTGACACCTGGAACCACCGCATCCAAAAGTTCGATGCCAACCTCGATCTCGTGTGGACATTCGGGAAGCCGTTCACGGATCTGGGCGCGAGACAGCCGGGCTTGGACGAGTTTTTCGGCCCGCGCGGGATCGCCATCGGCCCTGACGGCAACCTGCTCGTCAGCGACACCGGCGACAAGCGAATCGTCAAGATCAGCCCCGATGGTCAGCCGCTCGGCTCGTTCGGTGAAGGCGGGACCGGCCAGGGGCAGTTCAACGAGCCGGTGGGTATAGCTGTCGGGACGAATGGCGACATCTACGTGGCCGATACGTGGAACGGCCGCGTTCAGGGATTCGACGCGAATTTCAAGTACTTAGGCGAGTTCACGGTAAAAGGCTGGAGCAGCACCGACGTGAATGCCAAGCCCTATTTGGCCGTTTCCCCGGACGGGAGAGTCATCATTTCCAACCCTGCGAACGCCCGCATAGAGCTGTACGATCAGCTGGGGAAGCCCGTGGTCGGCTGGCAGGTGCCGGCGCAGACCGACGTCCCCGCTGGTCGCCCTGTGGGCGTCATTGTCGACGGACTTGGTTCCGTGATCGTCTCCGATTGTGTGGGGAACAGGATCTACCGGATGCCGTTGGCCAGCCTGGTGGCCCCGTAGCGGACCTTAGTCGTGCGGGAAGGATCCGAGCTGTCCCTTGGAAGAGTTACGCCAGGTCGCTGATGCTCTCCTAGCCTTTGCCGACCACCACATATACGTGGCGCTCTTTCTCTTTCTCCTAATCGAGGAAGCGGGCATTCCGCTGCCGGCGCCCGGGGACACCTTGATCCTGCTCGCCGGCGCTCAGATTGCCAGAGGGGATGCCAGCACCACCGTCGTCGTGCTCCTCGTGGTCCTGGCGACGCTCTTAGGCTCCGCGGTCCTCTACTGGATATCGCGGCTGGGCGGCATGCCCGTGGTGCAGCGTGTTTGCGAGGTGATCCACATCAAGGAACAACGCCTGGAGAGGCCGGGGCGCTGGATACGAGAGAACCGGGGCGTCGCAATCGTCTTCGGCCGTCTCACACCCGGCCTGCGCACCGTCACCTCTATCGCCGCCGGCATCTTCCAAGTGAACTACGGCGCCTTCCTCGCTTACACCGCGCTGTCGGCGACGATCTGGGCGCTCATCTACATCCTCCTCGGCGCGGCGATCCACAGCTTCTACCGAACGGTCGCCCACTACCTCTTCCGCCCCAGTGTGTTGAGCATCCTGCTGCTGGCCTTCGTCATCGCGGCGGCGACGGTGGCTATCCATCGGCGTCGGGCGGCGGCGCGTGAGCGGCGGCTGCTGAGCGAACAGGCGCTGTAGCGCAGCGTCTGCGCCCTTCATTGACCCTCCTATTTGGGCCCGCCTATAATGTGTCACGTGGCGCAGCCGATCCTCTAAGTGAACCCGCCGTACTTCGAGAGCAGGCGCGTCTGGAACTGAGGCCTTCTGTTGCTGCGTAGTCGTCGCATCTGGCTCGGGATCATCCTGAGCCTTGTTTTCCTGGCTCTCTTCCTCTTTCGCTCGCGCGACGACCTCGGCCAGATACCGGATTCCTTCGCGCACGCGAACTACTGGTGGATAGCAGCGTCGATACCCGTCTATTTCGCCGGCGCCTGGTTCCGTGCCTGGCGCTGGAAGTACCTCCTGCGTCCCCTCGGCGAAATGCGCGTCGCTGCGCTCTACCCCATCGTTATCATTGGCTTCATGGCGAACAATCTCGTCCCCGCTCGCGCTGGCGAGCTTGTGCGCGCCTACGTCGTCGGCGAGCGTGAGAAGGTCAGCAAGATGGCGGCCCTGGGCACGATTGCCGTCGACCGCGTCTTCGACGGCATAACGCTGCTTCCTTTCCTGCTCATCGTCGGCGCTGTAGCGGGCGTGAACAGCGAGCTGCGCACCATCGCCATCTGGATGTCGGCGCTATTCGGCGTCGGCCTCGTCCTTCTCGTTGCTCTCGCCCTGTCCGAGGGGCTGAGCCGCCGGTTCGTCGCGCTGGCGATGCGCGTCGTTCCGGCTCGCCTGAAGCCGCAGGTGCGGACGCTGACGGAGTCGTTCCTCACCGGCTTGCACTCCTTCCGCAGCCCCGTGGATATGTTCCTCGCATCGGCGACCTCGGTGATCTCCTGGCTGCTCGAAGCGACGATGTACTACATGGTAGGGCTCGCCTTCAACCTCCACCTCGGCTTCGATGTCTATCTCCTCATCACCGCCGGCGCCAACCTGGCGATAGCGGTAATCGCGACCCAGGGCGGCGTGGGCCCGTTCGAGTTCGTGGCGCAGCAGACGGCCATCCACTTCGGCGTCGATAGCGGCCTCGCCTCCGCCTACGCCGTCGCCATGCACGCGCTCGTGCTTCTGCCGGTCATCGCGGTCGGGCTCTACTTCCTGTGGTCGATCAACCTCTCGCTGGGCGAGGTCCTGCGTGGCCGCGCTTCAGCGGGCACGGCGAAAGCGGTGGCCGACGAATGAAGATCGGAATCGTCGGCGGCGGCATCGCGGGCCTGACGGCAGCCCACAGGCTCGTCCAGAGCGGACACGAGGTGGCCCTGTTCGAAGCGCGCCCGACGCTCGGCGGACAGGCGGGTACGTTCGAGGCTGGCGGCGGTCGTCTGGAGGTTTTCTACCACCATCTGTTCAGCGGCGACACCGACGTGCTCGGGCTGATCGACGAGATGGGCCTCGGCGACCGCATGAGTTGGCGCGACTCCAAGGTGGGCTTTTTCCACGGCGGCCGCATCTACAACTTCGTCACGCCCAAGGATCTGCTGCGGTTCAGCCCGATCTCGCTCATCGACCGCGTCCGTCTCGGCCTCATCGGCGTCTACCTGCGGCGGCAAAAGGACTGGCTCCGCTATGAGGGCGTCACCGCGCGCGACTGGATCAGGCGCTGGGCGGGCAAGCGCAACTACGATGTCGTCTGGGGGCCTCTGCTTCGAGGCAAGTTCGGCTCGCGGGCCGCCGATGTGGGCATGGTCTGGTTCTGGGGAAAGATCCACCTTCGCTTCGCCTCGCGCGGTGGCGGCCTGGCGCAGAAGGAGCAGCTTGGCTACCTGATGGGCAGCTTCGGGCTCCTCACCGACGCGCTGGAGCAGCGCCTGCGGGATGCCGGCGCCCGCCTGGAGTGTGGCCGGCCGGTGCAGCGGATCGTTGTCGAGGACGGACGTGCCGTCGGGCTGGCGCTGGCCGGCGACGAGAGGGTCGCCTGCGACGCCGTCATCGCGACCGTGCCCAACGCGCCGTTCCTGGAGATGGCGCCGTTCTTGCCCGATGACTACGCCGCGCCCTTGCGGAACGTGCAGTACCAGTGGGCGACCTGCCT
>JBEKDP010000039.1:0-13267 GCA_050014295.1 Dehalococcoidia bacterium
GCGATCCTGCGCCTTCCTTACCGGAGGTTTGAGCACCGGGTCGACTTCTTAGGAGCGGCGCTGCTGGTGTCGGGCGTCAGCTCGCTGCTCTTTCTGGCTACGTGGGGCGGTGTGGAGTATGCGTGGGGCTCCCCGACGATTATCGGCCTTGGCCTGGCGGGCGCCGTTCTGCTGGCTCTCTTCGTGCTTCAAGAGCAGAAGGTGGCTGAACCGCTGCTGCCACTGCGGTTGTTCATGCAGAGGATATTCTCGGTGGGGAGTGCGATAGGGTTCATCATCGGCTTGGCGATGTTCGGCGCGGTGGCCTATTTGCCCATCTACTTTCAGGTCGTGCGCGGCACTAGCGCGACGATCTCAGGTCTCCGTCTGCTGCCCCTCATGGTGGGTATGATGATAACGTCGATTATCAGCGGCCAGATGATCACCCGGATGGGGCGTTACCGCGTTTTCCCCATTTTGGGGACGGCGGTGATGGCAGTTGGGGTCTATCTCTTGTCGAGGCTTGGTTCGGACACGTCGCCGTGGGTGGCGGCCGCCTATATGGCGATACTCGGGGTTGGCTTGGGCCTGGTGATGCAGGTGATAGTGCTGGCGGTGCAGAACGCCGTTCCTCATGAGGACCTCGGGGCGGCAACGGCGGGAGTGAACCTCTTCCGCTCGCTGGGTTCGGCCTTTGGTGTCTCGATCTTCGGCTCGATCTTGAACAACCGGCTGAACTTTCACCTTGCGAAGACGCTCTCCCCCGACGTCGTTGCTCAGATTGGCAAGGCTACCCTGACTGCTAGTCCCGAACAGTTGAAGACGCTGCCACCGGCGATCCACGCCGCGGTAGTGCAGTCGTTTTCCCTCTCGCTGCAGACGGTGTTCCTGTCGGCGGTGCCGCTCATGGTTGTTGCGTTTCTTATCTCGTGGCTGCTCCGGGAGATACCCCTTCGGGACTACGCACACGTTGGGCTGGCGGAGACGAGCGCAGCCGAGTTGGTCGAGGGGGCGTCCGGAGAATAGGCGGCCCGCGCAGCCGCCGTCCTGCCTTCCGGGCGTCGTGCCGGTGGGTTAACTGCAGCTTGCCCTCGTTCGGCGATGGCGGACGGCGGGGAATCTGAGGGGCGCTGCGTCCCTGGTGCTGAGCCGAACGGAATTCTCCACGTTGTGATCTTGGACGCGTAGCGCAGTCTACTGCGTCCTCGCGCGCTCTGCTCACGCTTGTGGAGAACAGAGAAAGCCCGGTGAGCGCTGGGCGTTTAGGTCACCTTTGCCGCTGCAAACCGCAGGTTCCCCCAAAGAAGGCTGGGCAAAGCGCCCAGCCTTTCGCGTTGCCCGCGCGCCAACCAGCCCCTTTTCTGAGCAGCGAGCCACGGGCTGGCGGGAACATTGGGTCGCCAGTTGGTTGTGTCCGCCGGGAGTATGAGCCAGGTGGCGGTTGATGCACGCGTGAAGGAATCCAGCGCCTCGCGGTTCAAGTTTATGGTCTGCACGTATTTAGGACGGATTCCCGCTGCCGAATCTAATAGCAGAGGGGTTGCACGGGCAGACCCTCGCTTGGTCGTACCATGCCAGACAGAATCAAGCTCTTACATAGGCTAGCAGGCACCGCCATCGACAGCCCGGCGAGCAAAGAGGGCCTTAGCCGGATCGTGGATCTAGTCCGCGAGGCCATCGGCGCCAGCCATGTCTACCTTGTCTACGCGGAAGACAAGGAATTCCTCGTGTGTGGCGATTCCGGTTCGAGCGGTAGTCTTGCCACGAACCGACTAGGGCTCTGGCTGGTGCAGCACGAGATCGAAATCACAGACGGGCCAGTCGCATTCAACGTCGAGGGCGACCGCGTCGTCAATCTAACTTCCGCTCTCGACGCCGACCATCAGACCCACCTAGGATTCCCTGTTCACAGCGGTGACGCTACCCAGGAGATGCTGATTGTTGAGGACTCCGGTCACGGGCGCGTCAATCTTGAGGTTTTCGCTTTCGTGGAGGCGGCGACGCCGGCGCTGGCGTTGGTCCTTGACCGCGTGCTGAGTGCCGCCCGGGCGAACAGGCAGCGGGAGCAGATGATGGCCCTGGCAAACGCGGCTGAGTTGCTGATCCAGGCCGAGCATGTCGAGCCCGTTCTTGCGGAGCTGGCTACTGCCATTTCCCGCTCCAGCGGCTACGATCTCGCAACAATCGACGTGTTTGAAGGCGAGTCACAGACGTTCGGGGTCAGCGCTCTGAATCGCGCGCCCCAGGTAGAGACCTCTCTCGGCGAAAGTTGGAGACGACAAGAGAATGGCACGGCCTACCCCGAGGATATCATGCGGGCGGCAATTGGTCAGAGGGAGCCGCTTCTGCTTCCTGATATCCAGAATGACGAGAGAATACCTGAGTACGGAAGGCAGTTCTTTAGACGCGCTCATATTTTCTCTGGCGCCCAATTCCCCATCACCTTCCACGATCAGTTTCTGGGGGTCCTGAGGGTTGCCAGTCAGCGCCCCCGCGAGTTCACTTCCCAGGACGTGGAGGTCCTGAAGGGGTTTGCCGCGCAGTTGGCAGTCGCCCTGAAGTCCGTCGACATGTACAAATCGCTCGGTGAGTCGGAGCGGCAATTGCGACAGTACGCCGAGCAGTTGCAGGCGGGGGTGGAGGTGCAACAAGGGGGAGTGTGCGCGCGCGGTCCGGCATCGGACGCCGTTGTGCGTGGCGATGGTTGACATCGATCGATTCAAGGACATCAACGACACATATGGTCACAAAGCGGGAGACGAAGCGCTGATGCAGTTGGCGGACCTGGCGAGGCGGAGTTGCCGCCGGGGCGATGTTGTGGGGCGTTACGGGGGTGATGAGTTCCTCTTCGTCCTACCGGAAGCCGACCTGGGCGGGGCGACCAGATTCGTTAATAGGTTCCGCACAGAGGTGGCAGGGCGCGACTTCGTCTTATCTTCCAACCAGAGCCTGAGGATGAAGGTGAGTGCTGGGGTGGCCAAACTTAGTCAGAAGAACCCACAGAAGCCGTCGGTGCTGATAAAGGAAGCTGATGAAGCGCTCTATGAGGCGAAGGAGAAGGGGCGTAACAAGACCTGCTGCTACCGTTCCGCGCGAAAGGCAGCCTAGCTGACGAAGACATGATCGCAATCTCAAAGGAACAGCAGATGGGCTTCGAGGCGCTGCGTCGACTGGCCCGCGCGGCAGCGACGAGCCGGGGTAGCAGGGAAGGGCTCACCCATATTGCCGACATTCTAAGGGATGCCATCGGCGCGGAGCAGACCTGCTTTATCTACGCTGAGGAAAGCGAGTGGGTCACCTGCGGTGATTCGCGCTGCGGCGACGACATCGGCACAGGGAGAAGGGGTTTCTGGCTGGTGCAGCGGGAGGCGCGGGCACAAGAGCGGCCGGTGGCGTTCAACATAAGCGAGAAGCGGGTTGGAGATCTCGTCAACGCCCGCGGTGCCAAAGGGCGAGAGTACATAGGGATGAGGATCGCCACCAGCGGGAGCCCGTCAGAGATGGTGATCATGCGCGGCCCCTGGCAGGAAGGGATTCCCCCGGCGCTTCTAACGTTCCTCCAGGCGGCGCGACCGCCGCTGATCACGTTCCTGGAGCGCATGCTCAACGCCACGCGAGGGGACCGGCAGAGGGAGGAGATGGCCGCTCTGGCCAATGCCGCCCAGTTGCTCACCGAGTCCGAAGATACCAAGTCAGTCCTCGAGGACCTGGCCACCGCCATCTCCAGCGCCATCGGCTTCGACATCGTGACGCTTGACCTCCGGGATAAGATCTCGCACGCGGTTATCTTCCGCGCTATGAACCACTTCCGCTGGCACGGTACTTCACAGGGCCGCCAGTGGATAGACATGCGCAACTCCTCCCCGGACCTGGTGGCCCTGGAATGTATCCGCACCCGGCAGCCCGTCCTGGTGCCGGACGCCATGAACGACGAGCGGTATGATGAGGCGACTCGCAAGTACTTCGAATGGGTCATGGCGGTCTCCACTGCAGCGTTCCCGCTTACCTTCGGCGACGAGGTCGTTGGCAACATCGGCCTGGCCAGCTTCCAGCCGCGCACCTTCCCGCCGGAGGAGGTGGAGTTCATAGAAGGGATAGCGGCGCAGGCAGCGGTCGCGCTGAAGGCAAGAGAGCTGTACAAGTCGCTCGCCGAATCCGAGGAGCAGTTGAGAGAGTACTCCAAGCAGCTCCAGGCCAGCACGGAGATCGAGCACCGGCTGGCGAGGACAGATGCTTTGACGGGCATCCCTAACCGTCGCTATGCGGAGGAAGTGATAGAGGGCGAGTGCGCGCGGGCGGCTCGACACAACCGGCAACTGAGCGTGGCGATACTGGACGTCGATGGGCTGAAGGGAGTGAACGATACGCAGGGCCACAGTGCCGGAGACGAGGTGCTGATCCAGTTGGCGCAGCTGGCGCGGCGCACTTGCCGCAAGGGGGACGCCGTAGGTCGCTATGGTGGGGACGAGTTCTTGTTCGTGCTGCCGGAGTCCGGTCTGCCGGCGGCAACAAGGTTTGGAGAGAGATTCCGGAGCAAGGTCGCGAAACACCCCTTCCGCCTGCCAAACGGGAAGACGATATCGACGACGATAAGTCTGGGAGTGGCCGAAATCGACCGCAGCGGCAACCTGAAACCATCGGAGCTGATAGCGACCGCCGACAAGGGTCTGTATGAGGCGAAAGCGAGCGGCAAGAACAGGGTCTGTTCCCTGCAGGCGGCCGAGCGCGTCGCCTAGCCCCTTCCCCATCCCCACGCCTAATTCTCCTGATCAAGTCCAAGTCACATCGCCACAGAGGCCAGCCGGCTGCTCGCGCGAGGCGAAGACCGCGAACTCCTTCTTTGATTCCCCGATCGTCGTGTTTGGGCCGTGCCCGGGGTAGACGATAGTGTTGTCGGCGAGAACGTACAGTCTCCCGACGATCGATCGGGTCTCTTGCTGCAGCTCCTCGGGATAATCGGTGTGCCCCGGCCCGCCCGGGAACAGCGTGTCGCCGGCGATGAGATGCTTGCCGACTAGCAGGCAGATGCTTCCTGGGGTATGCCCCGGTGTGTGCACTACCCGTACACACTGTTTACCCAGAGTCAGCATCTCGCCGTCGGCCAGGCGCTTCTGGACCTTATCTTCGCCAACTCCCTTCTCTGCTTCGTGCGCCAGCACCGGCGCTCCCGTTGCGTGCGTGATGAGGTCGTAGGAAAGCAGGTGGTCAACGTGGGCATGTGTCAGGACGATGGCCGTCACCCGCGTTCCGTGCGCCGCCTGCAGCAGGCGCTCTCCCTCACCTGGCATATCTACGATCAGGCTCTCCCCGCTTCGGGAGTCGATGATCACGTAGCCGTTGTTCTCGTAGGGTCCCAGCGGCCCCACCTTGACCACGCGGACGTCGTTAGCTTCTGGTTGAGGCATCGTATTGCTTCCCGGGCATTGTGCGAAGAGGATAGCAGAGGGAGCCGCCGCTGATCAAAGCGGTCGCGTGCGGGGCCGCGCAGCGTGTACAATAGCTGTCGCCGTGCCATGGGAGAGAGGCCCGCCGTGCAGGTAACCAACGCCGTCCATGTCCTCCCCGTCCGCGTCAAGTCCTATTCCGGCGCTTACTCACCGAACGTCTACGTGATCGAGGATCGCGGAGAGGCGATTATGGTCGACAGCGGGCTCGCCGGCGACGAGTCGGTGAGCGGCCGTCTCGAGTACCTGCTGCGCCTCGGCGACCCCACGCTAGAGTTCATAGTCCTCACGCACCATCATCTCGATCATGCCGGCGGCGCCCGTCGCCTCCGTGAGGCCACCGGCGCCCGCGTTCTGATCCATCCCGATGAGAAAGCGCTGCTGAGAGATGCGGCCGCTGTGCCCGTCGACGGTACAGTTGCCGACGGCGACGTCCTTTCCGCCGGCTCCCTGATGGTGCGGGTGCTGCATACGCCCGGACACAGCGCCGGACACATAGCCTTGTTCCTGGAGCAAGGGAAGGTCCTGTTCAGCGGCGACAACGTTCTCGGTCTGGGCACCACCGCGATAGCGCCGCCGCCTTTCGGCGACATGGCGGCGTACGTGCGGTCGCTAGAGACAATGAAGGCGCTGGACGCCGCCCTGCTCTGCCCTGGTCACGGGCCCCTGGTGCGCGAGCCGAACCGCAAGATACAGGAGCTCATCGACCACCGTCGAGAACGCGATGAGCAGGTGCTGTCGCTCATCAACCAGGGACACGGCCGGCTGAGCGAGCTGGTGCGGGTCATCTATCCGGAACTGGACCTGCGTTTGGAGCGCCTGGCCCAGGGCCAGATACTGTCGCACCTCTACAAGCTTCAGGCCGAAGGGAAGGTAGTCGTGCGCCAAGAGGGGGAAGACTACACGTGCGCGCCACGAGGGCCGAGCTAGCTGCAAGCGCTCGAGGCCGCGCCGCCTCGTCGGCGATCCTAGACCCGCCCCTCCACCAGTCGTATAATCGATTCACAAGGCGTATCTTCAACCTCTTCCGGGACGTTAGCCGATGTCTCTTGACCCCTCCCTGGTTCGCATCTTGCCGCGAACCGCCGGTCTCACGCCGGACGGCCACCTCGCCCTTGGCGGCTGCGACGCGGTGGAGCTGGCGCGCGAGTTTGGCACGCCGCTGTACATCTTCGATGAGGTGGAGTTGCGCGAGGCGTGTCGGGAATGGCTGGCCGTGTTTCGCTCCCGTTATCCCCGGACGACCATCGTCTACGCCGCCAAGGCCTACATAGGGCAGGCCCTGGCCGCCCTGATCGCCGAGGAGGGACTCGGCCTGGACCTGGCCTCCGGCGGCGAGTTGGCGATAGCCCGTTCGGCGGCGTTCCTGATGGAGGCCGTCTACCTCCACGGCAACAACAAGTCGACGCAGGAGCTGCGGGAAGCGCTGGACGCGGACGTCGGCCATGTGGTCATCGACAACTTCCGCGAGGCGGCGTTGCTGAACGACATCGCCCTCGAGACGAAGCAGCAGCAGCCTGTGCTCTTGCGCCTATCGCCGAACATTGATCCTCACACTCATCGCTATATAGCCACCGGTGCCCTCGATAGCAAGTTCGGCGCGGCGATAGCGACCGGGCAGGCGGAGGAGGCGGTCCTCAGCCTGATGGCGTCTCCGGGCCTGCGACCGGTCGGCCTGCATGCCCATATCGGCTCCCAGATCTTGGAAACGGAGCCGTTTGGACAGGCAGTTCGCACCATCGTCGAGTTTGGGGCGCGCATGAGAGAGCGCCACGGCTTCGACATGCAGCAAGTGAGCGCCGGCGGTGGCTACGCCGTGCAGTACCTGCGCGGCACACCGGCGCCATCGCGGGCCGACTACGCCGAGGCCGTCGTCTCCGCCCTCACCGAATCCTGCCGCGCGCACGCGGTTCCCCTGCCGCAACTGGTCGTCGAGCCGGGGCGGTCGGTTGTGGCGCGGGCGGGTGTCGCCCTCTACAGCGTCGGCTCGCGCAAAGAGATACCCGGCGTGCGGACCTATTTGGCGGTCGATGGCGGCATGGCGGACAACATCCGCCCCGCCCTCTACGGTGCCGCCTACGACGCGCTGGTGGCCAATCGCCCGGGCGACATAGGTCCGCACGAGAGCGTGACCATCGCCGGCAAGTACTGCGAGTCCGGCGATATCCTTGTCCGCGATGCCGACCTGCCGAAGCTGTGGGCAGGCGATGTCCTGGCAATTCCGGTCTCTGGCGCCTACTGCCTGCCGCTGGCCAGCAATTACAACGCCTCGCTGAGGCCTGCCGTCGTTTTTGTGAATGACGGCCAGGCGCGACTTGTGCGTCGTCGGGAAACGTACGAAGACCTCCGCCGCTGCGAAGTCAGCGAGCCCTGAGCAACGGCCGTGTGGACGATCATCGGGCAGGAGCGGGCGGTCGCCGTACTGTCCCAGGCGATAGCGCAAGAACGCATCGCCCATGCCTATCTCTTCTCCGGCCCGTCGCAAGTCGGCAAGGCGACCGCGGCTCTCCAGCTTGCGCAGGCCCTGAACTGCAAGGGCGAGGACCCTCCCTGCGGACGCTGTCGCCAATGTCATCTCATCCAAGAGGGAAAGCACCCGGACGTGGAGGTCATTGGCATCGGCGGACTCTGCGACGAGTCCGAACACAAGGATCACTCTGCCGACGGCTCCAAGGAGATCCGCATCTGCCAGGTGCGGCGGCTGAAGCGATTGGCGAGCAGGGCGCCGTTTGAGGGCCGGTATCGCGTGGTAATCGTCGACCCGGCGGACGCGTTGAACGTAGAGTCCTCCAACGCGCTTCTCAAGACCCTGGAGGAGCCCCCGTCCTCGCTGGTGCTCATTCTGGTAACCGGCCTCGAAGAGGCGCTTCTGCCCACCGTGCGCTCCCGCTGCCGCCGGGTGCCGTTCAACGCCATGCCCGCCGCCGAGATAGCGAAGGCCCTGGAGGAGGTGTGGGAAGTGCCACCGGAGGAGGCCGCGGCGCTCGCCCGCCTGAGCGGCGGCCGTCTGGGCTGGGCAGTCGCGGCGTGGGAAGACGAGACCGTACTGCCGGCGAGGGAGGGCATCCTGGAAGACATTTATCGCCTTACCGCCGCTGGCCGCGATGAGCGCTTCAGCTACGCCTCCCAGCTCTCGACCCGTTTCTACCGTGATCGCGACGGCGTGCTGGCTGTGCTCGACCTCTGGCAGGAGTGGTGGCGCGACGTCCTCCTGGTCGGTGCCGGCTGCACGGACATCGTCGTTCATTCGGGCAGCCTGGACAGACTGTCCCTCTTAGCGCGAAAATATAGTATAGGACAAGTGAAGTCCTTCCTGGAGGCGATAGCAACGACGAGGCAGCGTCTCCTGGAAAACGTTAATGTCCTGCTGGCACTGGAGGTCTTGATGCTCGACCTGCCGGCGCCGGCATTGAGAAAGGAGAGCGTGCTCCCCCGGCCCTCGGACGGCGCGACGTCTGCCGCGGAACCAGCGGCGGTCTAGCGACGACGGTGGGGGAGCCTTCAGATATGACCCAGGAATCAGAGACGCAGCGAAGGATAGTTGGCGTTCGCTTCAGGGAGGCGAGCAGAGTCTTCTACTTCGACGGCAAGGGCATCGAGATGGAAGTGGGCCAGCAGATTGTCGTGCAGACGCCCCAGGGTTCGACGCTGGCGAGGGTCGTTATCGCCCCTCAGCAGGTGATCGCGGCGGAGATCAGTGAGCCGCTGAACCCTGTCCTACGCGTCGCCACACCCGAAGACTTGGAGCAGGCGGACTCGCTGGCCGGAAAGGTCCACGAAGACCTGACGATTGCACGAAAAAAGGTCGAGGAGCACGAGCTTGACATGCGACTCGTCGGCGGCGAGTCCAATTTGGACGGGTCGCAGGTCACCCTCTTCTTCACCGCCGAGCAGCGCGTGGACTTCCGGAACCTGGTTCGGGACATCTCCAGCAACCTGAAGAAGCGCGTGCAGCTCCTGCAGGTCGGTGAGCGCGACCGGGCCAAGATGGCGGGAGATATCGGTCAGTGCGGTTACCGTCTCTGCTGTCAGTCCTGGCTGACCAGCTTCCCCTCCATCTCCATCAGAATGGCGAAAGAGCAGGACGTCCCTCTCAACCCATCGAAGATATCCGGCGTCTGTGGGAGGCTTCTTTGCTGCCTTGCCTTCGAGCACGAGCAGTATCGCGAGTTGAAAGGCAAGCTGCCGAAGGTGGGGCAGATGGTCTCTACGCCTGCGGGAGAAGCCAAACTGGTGGCGGTGCATGCCCTCAAGCAGACCGTCTCTCTGCGGATGGCCGATACGCTGGTGGTCGTCGAGATGCCGATGGAAGAGTTGCGCAGTCAGTACGGCCTTGCCGTTCGGCCCGTAGGTATCGAGAAGGCGGCGGCTCAGCCGGCGGAGACTCCCAGGGCGAGGGAAGCCGGTCCGCACCGGGCGCCGCGCGAGGCTCCCTCTCCGGAGAGGGAGGGCGACCGGCCGAGGCGCCGTCGCCGGCGGCGTGGCGGACGGGGTGGTAGGAGCACCGGGCCGCCCCCTCCTCAGTAGCGCCAGCCCGTTCGCCGGCGGGAAGGTCCGTTCTTGACACGTCGTGGCGGGCCTAGCTACACTGCGGTGGAGCAAGTTGGGGCTCTCTTCGAGGCCGGCGTAGCTTGCTTTCGCGGCGGCTATCGGTGGTCTCATTGATTTGGAGCCACGTCGACCAAAGGCGTGGCTTCCTCTTCCGCCCCGAATCGCGTGACTTAGTCCCAAGGAGGTCTCCCCTTGCTGGAGTTGCAGCGCACGGATCCAGAGATCTACGACCTGCTGAAAGCGGAAGAGCAGTACGAGTTCGAGACCGTACGGCTGATCCCGTCGGAGAACTACGCCTCGTCCGCAGTCATCGAGGCGGTCGGGTCCATCTTCATGAACAAGTACTCGGAAGGCTACGCTGGCAAGCGCTACTACGAAGGCCAGCGATACGTCGACCAGCTAGAGGAGCTTACTATCGAGCGGGCGAAAAGCCTGTTCGGCGTGGAGCACGCGAACGTCCAGCCATACTCCGGCTCGCCCGCGAACATGGCCGTCTACTACGCCCTGCTCGAGCCCGGCGACAAGATCATGGGCCTCAGCCTACCGCACGGCGGCCACCTGACGCACGGCTGGGATGTCAGCTTCTCGGGCCGGTTCTATCAGCCCGTACGCTACACGGTGGACGAGAAGACGCATCTCATCGACTACGACGCTGTACGCGAGATGGCGAAAAGGGAGCGCCCGAAGATAATCGTCTGCGGGGCCACTGCCTATCCGCGCCAGTTCGACTTCCGTGCCTTCGGCGAGATCGCCAAGGAGGCCGGCGCCTACTTCCTCGCCGACATCGCCCACATCGCCGGCCTCATCGTCGCCGGCGTTCACCCTGACCCAGCGCCCTACGCCGACGCGATAACTACGACCACCCACAAGACGCTGCGCGGGCCGCGCGGAGCGATGATCCTGTGCCGTGCCGAGCACGCTCAGGCCATTGACCGCGCCGTCTTCCCGGCGCTCCAGGGCGGCCCTCACGACCACACGACCGCCGGTATCGCCGTTGCCCTCAAGGAAGCCGCGACGCCGGAGTTCAAGGAGTACGGGGCGCAGGTCGTGCGCAACGCCAAGGCCCTGGCGGGGGAGCTGCTGGAGCACGGCTTCGACCTCGTGTCCGGCGGCACCGACAACCACCTGGTGCTGGTCGACCTCACGAAGAAGGGCGTTTTCGGCAAGAAGGCGGCGAAAGCGCTCGACCGGGCCGGAATCATCGTCAACTACAACACGATCCCCTACGACCCCCGCAAGCCGTTCAGCCCCAGCGGCATCCGGCTCGGCAGTCCGGCAGTGACGTCGCGCGGCATGAAGGAGCCGGAGATGCGCCAGATCGCCGCCTGGATCGATGACGTGATCGGCAACGTCGAGGACGAGCAGCGAATCGAGCAGGTTCGGGGCGAGGTCAAGGAGTTCTGCAGCCGGTTCCCCGCGCCGGGCATCCCTATCAGCTAACAGCGGGTCCTCTCGGACACACGGCCTTCTGGCAGGTGACAAGCCGGCGAGTGTTCGTTCGCAGCGGCGCCTCGGGCGCGGTTCTACTGAGGGAGCTATTTGCCCTGTCTCTCCCGCTCGCGCTGGATCAGGTCGCGACGCAGGATCTTCCCGGACAGCGTCTTCGGGATCTCCGTCATGAACTCCACGTAGCGGATCTTCTTGTACGGCGCGACCTTCCCGGCAACGAACGCCATGATCTCTTCCGCGCTCGCCTCCGAGCCCGGCCGCAGCACGACGCAGGCCTTGGGGGCTTCGCCGCTGGCCTCGTCCGGCTTCGGTATGACCGCCACGTCCAGGACTGCGGGATGTTGGTGAAGCAGCGCCTCCAGCTCGGCCGGCGCCACCTGGTAGCCCTTGTACTTGATCATTTCCTTCTTGCGCTCGACCAAGAAGAGGTAGCCGTCCTCATCGAAGCGGCCGATGTCGCCGGTGCGCAGCCAGCCGTCCGGGGTGAGGCAGTCCGCCGTCTCCTTCGGGTTCTTCCAGTAGCCCTTCATGACCTGGGGGGCCTTGACCATCAGCTCGCCCACTTCGCCGGTCGGCAGCTCCTCGCTGGTGTCGAGGCTGACGATTTTCTCGATGGTGTCTGGGACGGGCGGGCCGACCGACTCCAGCTTGACTCGATCGAATGGGTTGGTGTTGATCGTAGGGCTAGTCTCCGTCATCCCATAGCCCTGCGAGACGACGCACTTGAATATCGCCTTCGCCCGCTCGCCCAGCTCCAGCGGCAGCGGCGCCGCGCCGGAGCCTATCACTTGCAAGGAAGACGTGTCGTAGCGCTCGACGTTGGGGAGGTTGACCATCGCCAGTATCGCTGGCGGCGCCAAATAGATGTCGGTGATCCGGTGCTGCTGGACTAGCTGCATCATCTGCTCGACGTCGAAGCGCATCATGACGATGCCGGTGCCGCCGCGCGCCATGCTGGCGCTCATCAGCACCGTCATCCCGTAGATGTGGAACAGGGGCAGCGTCCAGAGGCCGACCATGTCGGAGCTGAAGAACCGCGTGGCCAGGCCCTGCTTGACGTTGCTCGTGATGTTGTAGTGAGTAAGCATCACTCCCTTGGGAAGGCCGGTCGTGCCGCTGGAGTAAGGGAGTACGGCCACATCTTCGCGCGGGTTGATTGCTACCGGGCGGTACTCCTCGGAGACGCCGGCGAGCACGGAAGGCAGGTCGTCTATCGGGAAGACGTTGCGTAGCAAGGGCAGGTTCTTGCGCGCCTGATCGACGGCGGCTGCCATCGGCGTGAAGGCGAACAGCATGACCGCCTCCGCGTCGGAAAGCTGGTGCTCAATCTCGTGCGCGGTATAGAGCGGGTTGAGCGTGGTGACGGTGGCGCCGGCGAGAAGCGACCCGTAGAATACGGCGGGGTAGTCGATGTGATTGGGCGAGAAGATGCCGACTTTATCGCCCTTCTGAATGCCGTTGTCCTGGAGCAGGCGCGCCACCTTCCGGGCGTCGCTAAGGAGGCGCGTGTATGTGCGGGTGGAGCCGTCGGCGCCGATGAGAGCTGTCTTGTCGCGGAACTCCGCGGCGGCGCGCCTAGCCAGCTCAGGAAGAGGGATCTCTTCGTAAGGGGCCTGACTGGGCCAGTAACTGGTGACAACCATGCCGGTCGCCTGCCTCTGCCGCTCAAGAACGGAGAGCGCCCTACTTGGCGGCCTTTTCGCGCTCCCGCTGGATCAGGTCGCGACGCAGTATCTTTCCCGCGAGGCTCTTCGGTATCTGGTCGAGGAACTCCACGTCGCGGACCTTCTTGTAAGGTGCTACCCTCCCGGCAACGAACGCCATCAGGTCTTCCGCTTTGGCCT
>JBEKDP010000040.1:0-10822 GCA_050014295.1 Dehalococcoidia bacterium
GACAGCCATGCCGTCATCGCGCTCCTGCCGCACCAGCTCCGGATGAGCCAGCGCCGCCTCGCCTACGACGAAGAAGGTCGCCTTCGCATCGTTGGCCCGCAGAATGTCCAGCACTTGCTGCGTGTAGGGCGGGTTCGGCCCGTCGTCGAAGGTGAGGGCAACGGCCCGCCGGCAGCTCTCGCCGTTGCTGAAGTGCCTGGCCTGCGCGGCGCCGAATACGCCGTCGGAGCCCAAGAGGAAGAGAACGATGACCAGAAGCGGAAGCGTAATCAGCCATTTGGGGAGGGTCCTGGCCTTTTCCATCAGCGCTTACAGTATCCCGACCGCGAGCGCTTCGATCAAGTGCGGCTCAGGAGCCCTTCTTCAGGAAACGCACGCGCCGGCGAGTCCGGATCGCCGCCGAGCTCGTCGGCACGATGCTAATCGAGCCGTCCGTCTCCAGCACCGCCGTTCGGACGTCCTTCACCTCGTCGATGCCGTGCTCGCGAATCGCCATCATCACCTCGTCCACGTCGATCCCTTCGCGGCGCAGATTTTCCGACAAGAAAGCCCCATCGTGAATGAGTAGAGCAGGGTGCCCCTCTATCGCTCGTCGCAGCCAGGGTAGGCGCTCCCTGACGTTGGCGACGGCATAGTTGCCGCCAATCAGCACCGCCGCCGCGATCAGGCCGCCGGTGACCGAGTTGTCGGGGCCCACCATCGCGTTCTGGACGGCGTTGGCCACGAGGAGGATAACGACGAGGTCGAAGGGCGTCATCTGGCCCATCTCCCTCTTGCCGGCCAGACGAAGGCCGAACAGCAACGCCAGGTAGATGATGGCCGTGCGGGCGGCGATGCTCCAGCCGCTGATCTGGAGATGGAACATCTGCAACCTCCAGCGGGACGCCTCCGGCGTTCCAACTCGCATAATACCGCTTTCTGTCGGCGACTGGCACCCGCGTGTGGATCAAGGATGCCGCCCTGCGAGGGCGGCACCGCGAATGGGTCGACGGCTGGCGTAACCGCCTACGCGGCTGACGCCTCGCTCTCACCCTTATAGATATCCTTGAAATCGTTTCGCGCCGCCGCCAGCAGCGCCTCCGGCTCGGCATCCTCCAACGAAGCCGCGCCCATCCGGATCAGCAGGCGCGACGCGGCCTGGCCTGCCATCTCCTTCATCTTTGGGCTGAGCAGGCGTCGGATGCGGCCAGCGATGGTCTGGAGAGCGACGGGCGAGCCGGCCGAGACGAGGACCGCCAACTCCGTGCCGCTCACAACGGCGACCAGGTCGCTCGGCCTCATCTGGCTCGCGATATGCATTCCAACGAGGCGGAACAGCCTCTCTTCCGCCGGCTGCGGCGTATCGCCGTTGCCGCCTGTCGTTTCAACCGTGACGAGGATCAGCCCGACCCGGTATTCCGCCAGCTCCTGCCCGAGCCTGCATTGAAGCTGCAGCCTCTCGAGGAAGTACTCTCGATTGCGCAGCCCCGTCGCCCTATCGTAGATCGAAGCCCACGCCACGAGCGCCTGACGTCGCTGCGCCGCCTCACTCCGAGCCCACATGGCCACGGCAACGATGGCCGGGCAACAGCCCAGGATGAAGAAGGCGAAGAGCACCTCGGGAGAGTACTCGTTTCTGGACATCCCCCACGGGAACACGGGCGTCGCCCAAAGGAAGAACAGGGCGACCATCACCCAGAAAGCGACACTCGCCGCGCGACTCCACCACGCGGCGCGAAAATAGGAGCTGTAGACTTTGTTGAAGCCTCTCCCGTCGCGAGCAGTTACTGCTCTCCGCTCTTCCATTTGCCGCCGGCACCGCAATCTAGGATGCCGCGTCACAACAACGCCCAGCCGCCCGGTTCGACGCCGGTCGGAAGGCATAGGCATCCTTAGAAAAGTATCGGCGTGGCGGCTGCGGCGCCGCAGGGCTGCACGGCGTCTAGTTGAAGAGCAACAGCGCCCCAGGCCCGGTCGGAAGCGAGCGGCACCCCCGTTGCCCGTGACGCGCGAAAAGGCTCTAGCCTAGGCCCCCGGCGGTGCAGACGGGGGTCCTTGCCCCTTCTCCGGCTCGACCGGCTCGATACTCAGCTTCACGTCGCTGAGATCGATGCCGAACGGCGGGTACTCCGTGACGATGCCGTAGAAGTAGGCCATTATGTGCAGCCACCAGCGGTTCATGGCGACGGCAAAGCGGAAGAGGCCCTGCGGATAGCGGCCGGTGCGGAAGATGTTGATCGCCGCGAAGATCACCGTGATGAAGTAGATGACACCGAACAGCCCGGCAACAATCGCGACCGGAATTACCTTTATGAACTGCAAGGCGGTCCCCTTCGGAAGCGGCTGCTCCGGGTAAGGCACGCCAATGCGCACAGGGTAAGCCTCGTCGCCGAACGGCGGATACTCGTCGCGCAGGTCGAGCGCGTAAGCGTACGTCCGCGCATACCAGCGCAGGTAGCCCATGATGAAGTCATACGAGCTTCGGGGATACTTGCCGTCGCGGGCGATGCCGATCCAGGCAATGATGCCGAAGATGAATGCCACAAAGCCGTAGACGTCAAGGATTACGTAGTGCGGAAAGGCCAAGATCCACTTGTAGAAGGCTGCGGGCCGCTGCAAGGACTCCGCATAGTCGACCTCATACGTTACCGGTGTCTCACTCATCTCCTGCGACCCCTTTCCTGTGTTGGCGAGCCCCTCCGGCCGTCACCGGGCGCCGGCAAGACCCTGGCGAGAGCCACCACCCGTCATCCCTGCACGCGCGTAAGTATAGTCCTCGCTACCGCTCTGTCAATCCCATCCTTCCCGCTTCTCTCGAATTCGACCCGGCGGGCCTCTGGAGGGGTCTCAGCACGCGTGCTTGATTCTTCCCCTTCTAGCCTATAGAGTGGAGCCGCAATCCACGGTATCCCGAAGCCATGCCACACTCCCATGAAGGAGAGCTTGATGGCCAAGAACGCGTTCAAAGAGGCGGCGACTAAGGTCTATCACGACGCCAAGAGAAACGGCAGGCTGATCGAGAACTTCGACCTCGGTCAGGCAAAGGCGTTGGCCCTCACTCAGGACGGGATCATCGAGACACAGCTAGGGTCCGTCGCCGCAAACTCAGAACCGATGTCCAGGGCCGCCGCCCACACCAAGAACAGCGTCGACCACCCCTTTGGCGAAGAGGAGGAAGCCCTGGCCGCGAAGGCCGTCCAGGCGATGAGCACCGAGAAGCTCCTCTCCCTCGACGTCATGGTCGGCGATGGCCAGGACGGCGTATCCACCCGGTTCCTCATGCCGCTGGCCCACGCCGATGTCGCCTTCGGCCTGAAGCTGCTCTTCAACGGCCCGGCGATGGTCGTTGACGACCCCACCTACACCATAATCTTCTTCACCGACGACGCCTTCGAGTCCAACAGGGCAAGGCGCCTCGCCGACAAGGACATTCAGGTGCGGCTGTTCATGGGCGAGAAGCGCGGCGACCAGGTCAAGATCTGCCGCAACACCGCTTACATGGGAGAGGGCAAGAAAGGCGTCTTCCAGTTCGAGAGCTGGCGCGTGAAAGCGATCGACAAGACGGGCGTCTTCCTCCACGCCGGCGCCAGACGCGACCGCATGTGGGTCTACGACTTCCAGACGGAGCGACCCGAGCTCACCGACATCGTGACCGGCGTCGGCGGCGCCACCGCCACCGGCAAGACGACCAGCCTCTGCCGCAGACTCGCCCGCTTGCCCAAAGAGTCGTCGGAGATGATCGGCGAGGACGGCGGCTCCTTCGGCTTCGACGGCGGCTACGCTGCCTTCGAGCTGGGCGGCCTCTACGTCAAGACCGAGGGTCTCGACGCCAGCCAGCCGGAGATCCTGCGCGCCGCCGAATCGAAGGACACCTCTCTGGAGAACGTAGCGATAAGCAAGTACCCCTACATTCCCAACTTCGCCGACCTCTCGGTCACCTCGAACGGACGGGCGGTCGTCGCGCGGTCGAACCTGGAGATCGCCAGCCTGACCCTCCGCGCCGCTAAAGTCGACAACCTCATGTTCCTCACCAGGAACCCGATGGCCAACGTCCTCTCCAAGCTCACGCCTGAGCAGATGACCATGCAGCTCATCTACGGCGAGTCCATCGAGAGCTCCGGCGGCAACCCCGAAGAGGCCGGCGCGTTCAAGCGCGAGTTCTTCCTCGACCCCTTCGTGGTCGGCAACCGGCTGGAGCACGCCATGCTCTTCCACGAGGTCGCCAAGAAGAACAACATCAAGTGCTACCTGGCGAACACCGGCAGCATCGGCCAAAACGAGGTCGACGTCGACCTCCGGCAGTCGCTCTCCGCCTACAACGACGTGCTGCGCAACCTGATGATCTTCAGCTCCGAGCCGGATCACCTCGGCTACCACTTCCCTGTCCGCTGCGATCGGGCCAACCTGGACTACATGCGGGCCGGCCCCCTCTTCTCTGACAAGCAGCTACTGGAGAAGAAGGTCCAGGACTTCCTCCACGGCAGAAGGGAGTATCTGGAGCAGTTCGAGGCGGAATACGGGGAGATTCCCGCGTCGATACGGGACTCCCTGCCCCACTAGAGGCTCTCGCGCCTACCGGCCTGCCGCCCGTGCTGCCCGGCGTCTTTCCCTGCGGCTGACAGGCGCCTGCGGCTTCCCGTCTTCGGCCAGCAGCATCCGCAGGCGCCCGATGCCCAACGCCGCGAGCAGAACTGCCAGCGGCAATAGCGGAATGTGGAACCGCGGCTCAGCAAAGAAGACGACGTGGAAGGCAGCCCACAAGGCAACCACAATCACGATGAACTGCACGGCCTTGAGACGCCGGAAAGCGACAGCGCCAACCACCGCCAGCAGCACCAAAGCTCCGTAATACCAGTCGCTAAACCATTGCAGGACGTTCCGCACGCCGGCGGGGGCGACCGGCGTCGGCCCGTAGTTCGCCCAATCCAGGCTGTCTGAGTCGGGAATGAAGAGATAGTAGAGCTTCTTGCCGGAGAGCGTCAGCTCCCGCAGGGGGTGCCCCACCGCGTACTTGATCGCCAGGTTCCGCCCTTCGCGGCTGAACAGAGCTTCTCGCTCCGTGTAGCTGATCCCTGGGTCCATCGTCCAGAGGTCCTGAGGAACGATGTAGCGCCCGGTCGCGTACGGGCTATGTCCGATGCGCAGGTTGAAGCCGTCGTTCACGGAGACGACGACGGGCGCGTGAAACGTCGCCACGTTGCGCACGGTCCAGGGGAGAACGACGACCGCCGCTCCCGCGACAACAAGCGCCGCCCACTCGAAAGCCTGTCGCCAGCCTCGGAACAACGCCCAGAACACAAAGACCAGCGGCACCAGCAGAACGCCCTGGCCGCGCGTCAGAGTGGCGACGCCCGTCACCAGGCCCAACAGCACCGTTCCCGCGATCAGCCGGCGACCGGTCATCTCTCGCGTCCTCAAGAGCACGAAGACGGCCAGCGAAAACCACATCGTGAAGTAGATGTCGGAGTAGACCGTCGAGCTCCAATAGATGAGGCTGGGGTAAAAAGCAAGAAGCGCCGCGCCGAGCAGGCCCGCCGTACGTCCGAACAAAAGCTCGCCGATGCGGTATGCGAGATAGACGGTGATGACGCCCGCCACGACGTTCAGCAGCTTGGCCACCAGGAGGTGAGTGCCGAACAGAGCGAAGGCGGCGCCCAGCGATAGCGGCCAACCCGGAGGCAAGAACGACGTCGCGTTGCCGCCCGGCCCAGCGACCCACTGGTCCCCCGCGATGTTAACCGTAAAGCCGTGACCCGCCGCCACGTTCGACGCCGTCGCGTAGTACCACCCCGTGTCGGCGTTGCCGAGCGGCTGCGTCTGGGCGTGCAAGACCCAGGCGAGGCGCAGGCCGAAAGCGAGCACGAGAATACCCACAAGAATCGCCTCGGGCCTCGTCGCGACTCGCTTGAGCCTGCCCAGAATCATGCGTCAATCATAGCACGCACAGCCTCGGCGATCAGTCGGCCTCCGCTGCCGCGAGCGCTCTCCGCCCGGCGGCCTTCCCAGCGCTTGCCATTGACAGGCGCCGGTTGGCACGATAGTATGCAGTTGCATCCAGTTGCAGGAGCGTCCAATTGAGCTGCGAGTCAGAGATAGTCGAGCTACTACGCGAATCGGGCCACCGGCTCACGCCCCAGCGCCTGATGATCCTGTCTATCCTCCGCCACACGGACGGCCACATCACCGCCGCCGAGATCCTGGAGGAGGTCAAGAAGAAGTACCCTTACGTCGACGTCTCCACAGTCTACCGCACGATGAGCGCTCTCAAGGACCTGCGCCTCATATCGGAGACCGACATGGGGAGCGGCGAGTACCAATACGAGTGGACGTCGTCGGACCCCCATCATCACCTGGTCTGTCGGGAGTGCGGCAGCGAGATCTCGCTCGACGCCAAGTATCTGGAGGACATGGCCGACCTCCTGCTGCGCGACTACGGGTTCCGCGCTGAGATGGACCATCTGGCCATTTTCGGAATCTGCCGCCAGTGCCAGCAGGCGCTTGCGGACGGCTAGCGACCGGTTCGAGTGATCCGGCGCAGCACCGGACGCAGTTGGGAGACGAACGGTGCACATACCCGACGGCTACCTCAGTCCCCTGACCTGCGGCGTTGGCTACGTGGCGTCGGCGCCCTTCTGGGTCGTCGCCTCTCGACGAGTGCGCAGGCTGATTGGTGGCCGTACCGTCCCACTTCTTGCCGTCTTCTCGGCCTTCACCTTCGCCATCATGATGTTCAACGTGCCTGTTCCCGGCGGCACGACGGCGCATGCCGTGGGCGCCACGTTGGTCGCCATCGTGCTTGGGCCGTGGGCGGCTGTGCTCTCCACGTCGGTCGCGCTGATCATTCAGGCATTGTTCTTCGGTGACGGCGGCGTCACCGCCATCGGCGTCAACTGCTTTAACATGGCCGTCGTCCTCCCGATAAGCGGCTACCTCACCTACCGGGTCATCGCCGGCAACAGCGACATGCTGTCGCAGCGTCGCGTCATCGCCGCCGCCATCGGCTCTTACGTTGGGATAACGCTGGCGGCCCTTCTCGTCGGTGTCGAGCTAGGCATCCAGCCGCACATCGCCAGCACAAACGGCATTCCCGACTACAGCCCCTATGGCCTTCGCGCAGCGATACCGTCGATGCTCGTCGCGCACGTCTTCGGCGCCTCCTTCGTCGAAGCGTCCGTCACCGCGCTCGGGCTCGCCTATCTCCAGAAGTCCTTCCCCGAAATCCTGCTCCGGCGCCACGAGAGAACCGTCGCCATCGAGCGGCAGGCACGCTCCCTCAATCCCTTGATTCCCGTCGGAACACTCATCGCCCTGGCGGTAGCTGTCGCCTTCGTGGCCGGCCTGATCAAGGGCAGCGGTCACCTCGACCAGTGGGCCGGCCTCGACTGGACGGCGGTCTCCTGGAACGATGCCGGCCAGACCGTGCTCGTATCGGCGATCGTGTCAGCGCTCGTCCTCCCGATTCTGTATCTCCTGCTGCGGAACGTCGTCGGCTCAGGCGTACGCGCGGTCGTGATCCTCGTCGTCGCCCTCATGGTCTGGGCGCCTATCGGCCTCATCGCGCCGGGCGGCGCCTTTGGCGAGGACAAGAGCGCGTCGCCGGCGGAAGTCACAGCGGCGCTGCAAGCGCGGGCGCAGGGCGACCCCAGCCTGTTCGACGCGCTGCCCGACGTGAACAAGGAGTGCGCGTGCGTGCCAAGCAAGATCGGCGACGTCGGATTCGCCGGCCGCACGCTTCTGGCCGGCTACGAGCCGCCGTGGGTAAACCACACCGACCCGGCCTGGAAGCAGAACGTCGGCTACCAGATAGCCGGATTCGCCGGCGTTGGGATGCTCGTTCTCATCGGACTCGGGATGTGGCAGTTCGCCCGCTGGATCATGCCGGGCGCACCGCCTGATTGGAGAAGCGCCTGACGATGACCGCGCAGCCGGCTGCCGCTGCCACACAGGCGAATCGCAAGGGGCTGAAACCCGGCTTCGTCGAGAAGACGCTGGCGGATATCACCGGCGGCATCGAGCGCGCCGTCTTCTCCGAGGAGAACGCCCGAAAGCAGGGCTTCCTTCAGCGCCGCGACCCGCGGGCCAAGCTGCTGGCGTTCGTGGCACTGATCGTAGCGACCGGCTTGTCGCGGGAATGGGCTATCCTGGCCGCCCTCTACACGCTCGTGCTCGTCGCCGCGGCGCTCTCGTCCGTCGATATGGGCCTCTTCGTCAAGCGCGTCTGGCTGGGAATGGGCCTTTTCAGCGCCGTCGTGGTCCTCCCGTCGATCTTCTTCATCGGTCAGCGGGAGCTGTTTCACGTTCCCCTAGGCGCGTTCGACCTGACGGTTCACCGCGACGGTCTGGTCGCCGCATCGATCTTCGTCCTGCGCGTGTGCGCGTCGGTGTCGCTGGCCATCCTGCTGATCCTGACGACGAAATGGGCCGACATCCTGAAATCGCTGCGCGTGTTGCGCGTGCCGGGCGTCCTCGTCCTCGTGCTGGCGATGACGTATCGCTACATCTTCCTCGTCCTGCACACGGCGAACGCCATGTTCCTCGCGCGCAAGAGCCGCATCGTCGCCACGACTTCGGGCCGGGAGCAACGCTGGTGGGTCGTCTCATCGATGGGCGTGCTGATGAACCGCTCGCTCCGGATGAGCGAGGACGTCTATCAGGCGATGCTGGCCCGCGGCTTCCAGGGCGAGATGCGCACGATCGACGATCACCGCCTGCGCGCGGCCGACTGGCTGCTGCTCGCCGTCTCCGTGCTAACCGCCGCGGCCGCGATCTACGCTGGCGGAGGGCTGTGGCGATGACGCAGGCGACGCCCGTGTTCGAGCTCCAGGACGTGGGATACACCTACAGCCACAGGCAGGTCGCGCTCGACGGCATCAACCTGACCGTTTGGGAGGGAGAAGCGGTCGCCGTGCTGGGCGCGAACGGCTGCGGCAAGTCCACGCTTCTCAAGGTGCTTGACGGGCTTTACACTCCGGCGATCGGACGCCTGCGCGTCTTCGGGACCGACGTTCGGAAGATAGGCGCCGACGCGGAGGACACGCACCGCTTCCACCGTCGGATCGGGCTCGTCTTCCAGGATCCGGACGTCCAGCTCTTCTCGCCGACGGTCGGCGACGACGTCGCCTTCGGGCCGTTACAACTCGGCCTGCCGCTGCCGGAAGTCCGCCGGCGTGTCGAGGCCGCGCTCGGGCAGATGGGCGTCGAGCACCTCCGTGATCGCGCGCCGTTCGAGCTCTCCGGCGGCGAGAAGAAACGCGCGGCCATCGCCTCCGTGCTCTCGCTCGAGCCGGACGTCCTTCTGCTCGACGAACCGACGGCAAGCCTCGACCCGCGCACGAAGTGGATGCTCGTCGACATGATCGTCGAGCTCGCCCGCCGGGGGAAGACGGTGATCACGGCAACGCACGATCTGGAGATCGTCCCGATCATCGCCCAACGGGTGATCGTCATGGGCGAGAACCGCCGGGTCCTCGCGGACGGCGCGCCGGAGTGGATCCTCGACGACGACGACGTGCTGATGAAAGCGAACCTGATCCACGAGCACCCGCACCGGCACGCCGCGCTCGTCCACACGCACGCCCATGAGGTCGAATCGCATCACGGGGAAGAGTTGGCCCGCCCAACCGGCAGCGGCTAAGACGGCCCGGAGAAGGGCCCCCATTTCGCCCAAATCCGTCTCGATCCTCCTTGCGGTGCGCAGCGGCCCCTGCTATAATGCCAAAAGGAACCAACAGTTGAACCTTTAAGTCCGGTCCGGTGAGGCCGGGAAGGGTGCCAGAGATGTGTGCTCAGGCCCGAACAGGGAGCCTGGGAATAGCCAAGAGGAGGTCCTCTCGCCGGCAGGCCGGCGGGGGGTTTTTTTATGACTGAAACCGTCATTATGTCACCCGACGACGTCCGCCGGGCGATCATGCGCATCGCCCACGAAATCGTCGAGAACAACCGCGGCTGCCAGGACCTCGTGTTCGTCGGCATGCAGACGCGCGGCGTCCCCCTCGCCGAGCGCATCGCCAGCGGCATCGCGGAGTTCGAAGGCGAGAAGGTGCCGGTCGGCGCCCTGGACATCGGCCTCTACCGTGACGACCTCCCTGACGTCGGCACTAGCATCCAGATCAAGCCCAGCGACATTCCCACGGACATCGACGGCAAGCGCCTCGTGCTGGTCGACGACGTCCTCTACACCGGCCGCAGCATCCGCGCCGCCCTCGACGCCCTCATCGACTACGGCCGCCCGCAGCGCATCCAGCTTGCCGTGCTGGTCGACCGCGGCCACCGCGAGCTGCCCATTCGCGCCGACTACGTAGGGAAGAACATACCTACCTCCCGCCGCGACGACGTGCAGGTTCGATTGCTGGAAACGGACGGCAGCGATGGGGTAGCGCTCATCGCTGCGGAGGGCAGATGACCATGCCAAGAGAACCAGAGCGCAGAGAAGCCCTCGGCGGTGCCGCCACCCTCACCCAAGAGCCGCCGCCAGCGATCCTGACGCGCCCGGCGCCCGGCATCTGGAAGCACCGCAACGTGCTCGACCTCGACGACTTCTCCCCCGAGGAGATCGACCTGGTCATGGAGACGGCGGACGCCATGAAGGAGGTGCTCGCCCGCCAGATCGCGCGCCTCCCGACCCTCCGCGGCACGACGATAGTCACGCTGTTCTACGAGACGAGCACCCGCACGCGCTCCTCCTTCGAGTTGGCGGGCAAGGTGCTCGGCGCCGACGTCATCAACATCGCCGCCAGCAGCAGCAGCGTCCAGAAGGGCGAGTCGCTGGTCGACACCGTCCTCACCCTCCAGGCCATCGGCGCCGACATCCTGGTCATGCGCCACTCGCGCTCCGGCGCCCCCT